>CAJMPT010000011.1 GCA_905215465.1 uncultured bacterium
CCACGGGCAAGGCGTGGGTTTTCCCCGACGACCCGCAGAGCGCGCTGGCGGATATGGCCGTGTGGCTGCTCAAGGCGTTCATGGCCAAGATCGCCAAGCACCACACCTACCGCGACTCCGAGCCGACCACGTCCATCCTGACCATCACCTCCAACGTGGTCTACGGCAAGGCCACCGGCGGCACCCCCGACGGCCGCAAGGCATTCACCCCGTTTGCCCCTGGCGCCAACCCCGCCTACGGCGCCGAGAAGAACGGCCTTCTCGCCTCTCTGAACTCCGTGGCCAAGCTCCCCTACGAGTACGCCCTGGACGGCATCTCCAACACGCAGACCATCAACCCGTCTGCCCTGGGCAACGACGACGAGCAGCGCGTCAACAACCTCGTCAACGTCCTTGACGGCTACTTCGCCAACGGCGCCCACCACCTCAACGTCAACGTCTTTGGCGTCGAGAAGCTCAAGGACGCCATGGAGCACCCCGAGAAGCCCGAGTACGCCAACTTCACCATCCGCGTCTCCGGCTACGCCGTGAAGTTCATCGACCTCACCCGCGAGCAGCAGCTTGACGTCATCGCCCGTACCTGCCACGAGCGCATGTAGTCAGCCGGCCGCATAGCCACACGGCATGACGAGGCCCCCGCAGTCAGATGGCTGCGAGGGCCTTTTGCGTTGTGGTTGGGCGAGGGGCCGGGTCGGCGGGCGGTGGCTGGCGGCCCTGCAGGCGACGGCGAACTTACGGCCGCGGTGCCTACTTGTGGTACTTCTCCCCGCGCGAGATCTTGCAGGCGCGATAGACCTGCTCCAGAAGGACCACGCGGGCCAGGTTGTGGGGCAAGGTGATGGGGCCGAAGGAGAGGGTCTCGTCGGCGCGGGCTCGGACCTCGTCGCTGACGCCGTCCGAGCCGCCGATGACAAAGGTGATGTCGCTCTGGCCTCCCAGGGCGAGCTGGTCAAGGCGATGCGAGAAGTCCTCGCTCGAGCGCTCCTTGCCCTCTATGGCAAGCAGGATGACGTGCGAGCGAGCGGGGATGGCCGCAAGGATGGCCTGCCCCTCGCGGGCGCGCGACCCCTCGACGCCTCCGGCTCGGGCCGGGTCCACGTCGGGGACCTCAACGACCTTGACCTTGCCGTAGGCGCCCAGGCGCTTGACGTACTCGGCGCAGGCGTCCTTCCAGAAGCGCTCCTTGAGCTTTCCGACGGCAACTATGGTGTAGTTCACGGCGCCTCCTCGGGGCCGCGCTTGACCGGCCCGGTTGGTATACCCTCAAGGTAAGCAAGCGATCGAATGTGGGGGAGAAGTGCGTGGGCAGCAAGAAGCGGTCGGCAAGGGAGCGCCAGAGGGCGGCCTTCGAGGCTGGGCTCAGCCAGGGCTCCCAAAGCCTTGACGACGCATTTGCCTCGGCGGCAGCCCAAAGGCAGCGCATGGCGGCTGACCACGAGGCCCACCTGCGCCACAAGGCCTGCGAGCGCAAGAAGCGCTACGCAAGCCGCGTCGAGGCCGAGGCGGCCATCCGCGACTGCAGGCGGCACGGCAGCCGTGACCTGCACTGCTACCAGTGCCCCTACTGCAACGGGTGGCACCTCACGCACAAGGGCTAGGCCGCGGGACTAGTCCAGCTGGATCTTCTCGACGCCCTCGCGAGAGGTCTCGCGGTAGAGGGAGAAGCGGCGACCGATGGCCTGGACGACCTCGGAGCCGGTGAGCTCGGCCAGCTGGTCTGCGGCCTCGCGGGCAGAGAGGCCGGAGTTCTCGAGGGCGGAGCACTTGATGAGCTCGTGGGCCTCGAGGGCGGCGTTTGCCTGGTCAACGACGGCGGGGGCGACGCCCTGCTTGCCGACGGTGATGACGGGCTCGAGGTGGTGGGCCAGGCTGCGGAGCTGGCGGATCTGGCGACCGGTGAGGGCCATGTGGTTCCTGCTTTCGATGAGTGCCCCGCACGTGGGGCGTTGCGTTCAACTTGCTTACATTAGCGCATTCGCGCAGCTTGGGAGCGGCGGGCGGCAGACGCCTGCCTTCCTGCCGCACAATCACACATCTTATGGGGCCAGGGCGGCGGCCGGGCGAACCGGAGGGCGGCGGGCGGGGGCGAGCGACCTAGGGACGGGGCGGCACCAAGACGTCGTAGCGGACAGCCTTGCCCGCAATGCTGTAGCCGGGCTTCATGCCCGCCAGGGGCGCGCCCTTTGCCGGACGCTTGATGACCACCTTGCGGGGATGAGCCGACAGGGCCGCCGCCACGAGGGCCTCTTCCTCATCGCAGGGCTGCTCGAGGTGGTGGAGCAGCTGGAACTTCTTCTTGACCGCGGCGCTCTTGGTGCGCGCGGGAAACATCGGGTCCAGGTAGACCACGTCGGGAGGCTCCGGAAGCGCGGCCAGGCCGGAGATGCTGTCCCCCGCCACGAGACGCATGCGGCCGACCGCGTCCGCCAGGCGGGGGTCGGCGGCCGCACGCTCGATGGCGTCTGCGAGAAGCGCGGCTATGGTCTCGTCGCGCTCAAAGAGGGTGACCGTGAAGCCCGCCGCTGCAAGCAACAGCGAGTCCTCGCCCAGGCCGGCTGTGCAGTCCACGGCCGTGGGCGCGGGCTCCCCCTTGATGCGGGAAGCCTTGACCAGGAGCTCCCGTTGGAGCCTTCCCTGCCTCATGCGCGGCAGCATGCGCGAGAAGTCCCCGCGCAGCTCCATGCCATCGCCCACCAGGGCAAGGCCGCGCTCATCGCGCACCAGGCGGACGGAGGCGTCCTCTTGGTCAAGCGAATCTTTCATTCCGTCCTCCCGCCGTTGTTCCACAGCCCCAGGGGCAACGCTCCTGCAGAAGTGTATACGACAGGAGGACGGCCGGACGGCCCGCGCCTCCCGCACGGCCGGACCTCCTACGCGTTGGCCTTGACGAAGGCCTCGAGCTCGGCGTCGGAGACGTCGTTCAGGACGTCGCCGGAGACAAGCGTCGCGCCGGGAGCCGAGGGTTCCAGCGCCGCGACGGTGTTGCCCATGCGGCTCCCGCCCGAGGTGGCAAAGGGCACCACGCGCTTGCCCGTGAGGTCATAGGCCTCCAGGAAGGTGTTGATGATGTTGGGCGCCACGTACCACCAGATGGGGAAGCCCACGTAGACGGTGTCGTAGTCGGCCATGTTCTCGCACATCGAGGCAACCGCGGGGCGGCACTTGGGGTCGCGCCCGAGGGTGGAGCGGCTGTTCTTGTCCGTCCAGTCCAGGTCCGCGGCGGTGTAGGGGCGCTCTGGGACGATCTCAAATAGGTCGGCACCGGCGACCTTTGCCAGGCGCTGGGCCACCTTGCGGATGGAACCGGAGGCGCTGAAGTACGCGACGAGTGACTTGCCCATGATCTTCTCCCCTCTTGCGAGCCCCGGGCGGGCCCGCCGACAATATAATTCACACGTATCCTTATCCTTGGAGCCGGCTCCAAGGCAACCCTCACCCCAAGACTTCACAAGGCGAGAAGTGCATGGCTTCCTTTGAGATCATCCTCCTTCTGCTTGGCTGCATGCTGGCGTCCAGCGTCTTTGGCCAGGTGCTCCCCCGCGTGTCGCTGCCACTCGCGCAGATTGCGCTGGGCGCCGTCGTGGGCACGCTCGTGACGCAGGACCCGACGGAGGTGCTCGGAGATCCGGAGCTCTTTCTGGTGCTCTTCATCGCCCCTCTGCTCTTTGAGGAGTCCCGCCATGCCAACAAGGAGGCGCTGCTGCGCAACTGGGCGCCCGTGACCTCCCTGGCCGTGGGCCTCGTGGTGGTGGCCACGCTGGTGGTGGGCTTTGCCCTCCACGCTGCCATGCCGGCTATCCCCCCGGCCGCGGCCCTTGCCCTAGGCGCGGCCCTGGGACCCACCGACGCGGCTGCCGTTGCCGCGATGGGTGCCGACGTGACGCTGACCGAGCGGCAGAAGTCCCTGCTCTCTGGCGAGGCCCTCTTCAACGACGCCTCGGGCGTGGTCTGCTTTGAGTTTGCCATCGCCGCCGTGGGAGGCACCTTCTCGCTGGCAGACGCCGGGGTCACGTTCTTCATCGACTTCTTTGGCGGGGTCATGGTGGGCCTGGTGCTTGCCGTTGCGGTCATGTTCGTGCTGGGGCGCATCCGCGCCCTGGGTCTCGAGACCCCCACGGAGTTCGTGCTCTTTGAGGTGTGCATGCCGTTTGTCACCTTCCTTGTTGCCGAGGAGCTGGGCATGAGCGGCGTCCTTGCCGTGGTGGCCGCCGGCCTGCTCATGCGCTTCTATCCGAGCCGCCTCACCCCCGAGTCCTCCCGCCACGCCGTCGCTAGCGAGAACGTCTGGGAGCTCCTCACGTTTGTAATCAATGGCTCCGTCTTCCTGCTGCTTGGTATGAAGCTTCCGGCCACACTGGGGCCCTACTGGCGTGCGACGACGGGCATGGGCGCCCTCAGGGCGTGCGGCCTCGTGGTGCTGGTCACGGCCCTGGTGGTGGGGATCCGCCTGGCCTGGGTCATCGTCCTGGAGTGGCTGCATCGCAAGCGCAAGGTGCGACGCCTCGCCTCCCTGGGCGCAGAGGCGGCCTCCGCCATGGCCGCCGGCCCTGCCCCCGTCCTCTTTGGCAAGGACCTCGTGAGAAGCGCCCTGGTTACCACGCTCTGCGGCCCCAAGGGCGCCGTCACGCTCTCCATCATGCTCACCATCCCCTTCACGAAGGCCTCGGGCATGGCGTTTCCCGCCCGCAGCCTACTGGTGTTCCTGGCATCCGGCGTCATCATCCTCACGCTCCTCCTCGCAAACTTCGTGGTGCCACTCCTTGCCCCTGCCGCCCAGTCGGCCGGCGACGAGGAGTCCCTCGCCAAGGCAAAGGCCAAGATCTTGAGCCACGTTATCGGCGACCTCAAGACCCGCGTCACGCCCGAGAACCAACAGGCCACGAGGCTCGCCATCCGCTCGTATCGAGACCGACTTGACCTCGCCCTGAACTGCCAGGCCTCTCCCGACACGCTAAGGCTTCTGCGCGTCAAGACCATCGCCAAGCAGCTCTCGTTCGTCGAGGGTCGCGTGGGCGTGGGGCAGACGAGCCGCGTCATCGCCGACCGCTACGAGAACGCGCTCGAGCAGCTGGCGTCCACCTACGAGTCCCACAGGGGCTTCTCGGGCGGGCGCGGCAGGCGCACGGCCCACCTGCTCTGGGTTACGCGCTCGACCACCGGAAGTGCCTCCGAGGAGGAACGGCGCGAACTTGCCGAGCTCCATGTGGCGGCCGAGCGCTACGCCGTCGACGAGCTGCGCGCCATGATGCCCTCCCTCTCCGACGAGCAACGTCAGGCGGCCCGCGTCATCGAGGGCGAGCACCGAGCCCACCTTGCTTCTACCTGGCTTGTGCCCGCCGACTCAGGGGACCCGCCACGCAACCCCAGTCTCCAGGCGAGAAGGGCCCACCGACGTGACATCGAGGCCGCCGCGCTCTCGCTGGAGCTGGAGCAGATCAGGCTCCTCCACGATGCAGGAGAGCTGAGCACCCACGCCGCTCGAGAGCTGCGTGAGGAGGTCTACCTGCTTCAGATGGGCCTCGAGGCAAGGTAGTCAGCGACGCCCCTTTTTCCTTCCCAACAGAACGGATCACCTCCATGGATACGAACGAAAACGTCGCCGCCTGGTTGGACGGCGCAGCGCAGAACGTGACGCAGGCCACAAGCCGACTTCTGGATGAGGTCCAGAGAATGCGAGGCGATCAGGTCATCTACCCGCCGCAGGAGGACATCCTGAACGCTCTTGCCTGGACCGCCCCCGGCGACGTGCGGGCCGTCATCCTGGGCCAGGACCCCTACCACGGGCCCGGCCAGGCCATGGGGCTTTCCTTCTCCGTCCACAGGGGTCAGAAGCTGCCTCCCAGCCTGCGAAACATCTACAAGGAGCTCGTGGCCGACCTCGGCTGTGCGGTGCCGGCCACGGGAGACCTCAGTAGCTGGGCCCGTCAGGGAGTCCTTCTGCTCAACACCACCCTCACGGTACGGGAGCACGCCGCAAACTCCCACAGCAAGCTGGGCTGGCAGACGCTTACGGACTACATTGTCAGGCGCTGCTGCGAGCTTCCCCAGCCCGTGGTGTTCCTGGCCTGGGGAGCGCACGCCATCAAGATGGTGACCCAGTCCATGGAGGCCACGAGCGCCGGCGAGACAACGCGCAAGTACTGCCTGGCCTCCACGCACCCCTCCCCGCTCTCCGCGACCCGTGCCGCAAAGGGCGTACCGGCGTTCATGGGCTCCAGGCCCTTCTCCCGTACCAACGAGCTTCTTGAATCTTGTGGTCAGAAGCCCATCGACTGGGCAAACGTGGGCTAGGAGAGGCCTCGAGCCGCAGCCGCGTGCCTTTCGGCCGCCTGGACGAAAGCACCAAAGACCCTGCGGCTCTTCTCGTCCACCTCGCAGGAGAACTCTGGGTGCCATTGGACGGCCCACAGAAAGCTCGAGCTTGGCCACCAGATGGCCTCAATGATGCCGTCCGGTGCGACGGCCATGGGCTCAAGGCCCGCGGCAAGTTCCCTGATGGCCTGGTGGTGATAGCTGTTCACGGCGTAGGGACCAGCGCCCACCGCGGCAGCCAATGGCGTCGAGGCAAGGACCTCGACCTCATGGACCGGCTCCTCGTAGGGAGGCTGCCCGTGATGCTCGACCTCGGAGGGCCGTTGTCTGGGAAGGTCCTGCCAGAGCGTTCCGCCGAGGACCGCGTTGATCACCTGGATGCCACGGCAGATGCCCAGCATGGGCACGTCTTTCTCCACCGTCATGGGAATCAGGACCCGCTCCATCTTGTCTCGGGCCTCGCAGAGCTCGCCGCAGAGCCCCGCGGTCACGGCTCCGCCCTCCCTGTAGAGGGTGGGCGAGACGTCCTGGCCTCCCGTCACGAGGATGCCATCGCAGACAGAGAGCAAGCCCCCGAGCACCTCGGCATCATCGGTCAGAGGCAGCATGACAGGCGTGCCGCCCGCCTCGAGAACCCCCTTGAAGTAGCCCGGCAGCATCCAATAGCTGTCCCTATCCCTGTCACAGAGGGGAACGACGCCAACGATGGGAGATCTCTTCTCAGCCATGGGGGGCTCCTTTCGACGATGGAGACCAATCCTAGCGAAACGCGTCCCAAAGACAAGCCTAAAATCGAACAAATTTTCTCAGAACGCCCGTTCTGATTTGTGATAGAGTCTCTCTCACGCGAGAGCGGTATGAGCGGCACGGCGGCCCCCAATGGTACGTGCCCGCGGGCAAGTCGGATGACTCCAGAGGCCGACGGCACAGACCCTCCCGCTGCGGCAGACGCGCAGCCGCCTCGTTTTCTCCAATTCCATTGGCACCAAACAAGCATCGGGGGCTATCCATGTCTATTGAAGCAAGCGTTGTCCAACAGCTCGTCTCCTCAATCACTTCCCTGGTAGATGACTATGCCATGCAAGACAGGCAAACCCCTGCGACAAAGAAGAACGAGTGCCGCTGGATGATTGCGGCCATCCTCGAGCCGCACACGACGGGCAACCGCAAGGAAGACACTCCCCTGCTCACGGCAGTCTCCAAACCCCTCAACTTCGAGTACGGGCGCGGCTTTGGCGTGTCCTGCCTGAGGGATTGGCTCGAGGTGTATCGTGCCTTTCCCAAAAAGGAAGAGATTGGCTTTGATCTGACGTGGGCCCACTACCTCGCCCTGAGCAAGGAGCCCGACCACGACAGGCGCCTCCAGCTCATGCAGAAGGCCAAGCAGAAGCGGTGGTCATCGGACTCGCTGGCCTTTAGGATCCCAGGCGTCCCCCACAGCTACAGGTGCAGCTTCGAGATAGCTGATCAGCTCATCCTTGACCTCGCAAGGTCGTATTCGTGCAGTTGCGGTATCCTCTCGGCCAAGGAGCTCAGGTCCATCTACCTCGAGGTCTGCCAAGAGCCCGTCGACGAGTTCGACTTCCAGGAGACGTTGCTCTGTATGGACAGCGTCTCGTCAAAGGAGGACGAGCCCCGCCTCTGGAGCCACCATGGCGTCACATACGTCATGGACCGTGCGCTGGCAGATCCCGTAGCCGAGGACGAGCCAGCCTATGACTACGGAGAGTGGGGGTGGAACCGCACCTACGTGAGGCCATCCGCCTTTCTGGGGGCACTCCGCCGGTCGCACGAGGCCTATGTGGAGCGCCGACGTGCCGAGCTCATCGAAGCCCATGCAGGCGCCCCAATCAGGCGACTGGGGACAGCCGTGGGAGAGGCGCGTGGACTCTCCTCCCTCCCCTGCTGGCGCAGCGTCGAGCACCTCAAGGAGTACTGCATCGGCGACGTCGTGGCCAGCCGCACGTACTCGGGCTCATACAAGACTGCCTTTGACCGGGGAATCAGCCAGCTGGTCCGGCACGTCAGCCAGCACGGCATTCCCTCCGATGAAGAGATTGACGAGGACGCACGCTTTCTTCTTGCCAGGACCAAATACAGCCGTGACTGCTGGGACAACCGAGAGCATCGCTCCCAGCAATATGTTGCGGACGTCCTCAGGAGCATCTACTGGCAGGTTCCGCTCTGGGAAGAGAACGGATGGTCGGCCCAAGATCTTGACGAGGAGGCCCTCGAGAGGTCCGCCTAGCAAACAAGAGCGGCCCCGGAGCAGACGCCGGGGCCGCGGGGAAGCCGTAATTCGCAGCGCGAGCTAGAAGGTCACGTTGCCAAACTCGGAGAGCTTGAGGTCGGGATTATGCTCAACCGCCCAGTTAAGGTTCCACTCGCTCGTGAAGAGCAGAAGCTTGCCGCCGCGCATGTCCTGTACGCGGCAGGTGTCACGCGTCAGGCTGAGCGCCCTGACGGCAGACTCCTCCATGTCGCCCTCGATCCAGCGAATGGTGTTGTAGGGAAGGGCCTGGCGGTAGACCTCGACGTGGTACTCGCTCTTAAGACGCTGCTCAAGCACCTCAAACTGAAGGACGCCCACCACGCCGACGATGACACTCTCCATGCCGGCGCCGAGCTCACGGAAGATCTGGACGGCGCCCTCCTGGGCAAGCTCCTCCATGCCCTTCACAAACTGCTTGCGCTTGAGGGTATCCACCTGGGAGATCTTTGCAAAGTGCTCCGGCGCGAAGGTCGGGATCGGCGGGAACTGCACCCGCTGCTTGCCCGTGCACACGGTATCGCCGATGGAGAAGATGCCCGGGTCAAACAGGCCCACGATGTCACCGGCATACGCCTCGTCAACGATGGCACGGTCATCGGCCATCATGGACGTGCCCGTAGCGAGCTTGAGCTTTCGGCCGCCCTGCACGTGGAAGGCGTCCATGCCGCGCTCGAACTTGCCGGAGCAAATGCGCACGAACGCAATGCGGTCGCGGTGGTTCTTGTCCATGTTGGCCTGGATCTTGAAGATAAAGCCGGAGAAGTCGTCGCGCGTGGGCTCCACCGGCTCGCCGGAGAGCTTGTCGGTGTAGGCGCGCGGGGTGGGGGCAAGACGCAGGAACTCCTTGAGGAAGGGCTCCACGCCAAAGTTGGTGAGGGCAGATCCAAAGAACGCCGGAGAGAGCTTGCCGCAGGCAACCGCGTCAAGGTCGAGCTCGTCTCCAGCACCGTCCAGAAGCTCGATGTCGTCCATCAGGTTGCGATGGTTCTCCTCGCCAATGAGCTCGTCCATGGAGGGGTCGCCCAGCTCGGCCTCGATTTCGGCGACCTTCTTGGTGGCGTTGGCGCGGCCGTCGCCCTCAAAGGCAATGACGCGACGGGTCTGGCGGTCAAAGACTCCGCGGAAGTTGCGACCGGAGCCAATGGGCCAGTTCATGGGGTACGTCCTGATACCAAGGACGTTCTCGATTTCCTCCATGAGCTCAAAGGGGTCGCGCGCGTCGTGGTCGAGCTTGTTGACGAAGGTGAAGATGGGGATGTGCCTGAGCGTGCAGACCTTGAAGAGCTTCTTGGTCTGTGCCTCGACGCCCTTGGCGCCGTCGATGACCATGACGGCGGCGTCGGCGGCCATGAGGGTCCTGTAGGTGTCCTCGGAGAAGTCCTGGTGGCCCGGGGTGTCGAGGATGTTCACGCAGCAGCCGTCATAGGTGAACTGCAACACGGAGGAGGTGACGGAGATGCCACGCTCCTTCTCGATGTCCATCCAGTCAGAGACCGCGTGTTTGGAGCTGCTCTTGCCCTTGACGGATCCAGCCGTCTGGATGCTGCCGGTGTACAGGAGGAGTTTCTCGGTAAGGGTGGTCTTGCCGGCGTCCGGGTGCGAGATGATCGCGAACGTGCGGCGAGAAGAGATCTGGTCAGAGAGGTTAGACATGCAGTTCCTTTGTCTTGCGGTGCGAGTCCGTGCTGGTTTTGCCCCACGTATTGTAGCGATACGCAGGCACCTAGAGGTAGGTCACCGTCTCGGCCAGGGGCTTCCTTGAGACGTGGTTGGGAAGCGGGCCCGCGCCCTCGGCGGCAAAGCCGAGGTCGAGCAGCATGAGGACCTTCTCGCCAGCCGGAAGGCCAAAGAGCTCGACGGCGCGGTCGGGGTCGAGGTTGTTGACCCAGCAGCTGTCCACCCCCTCGTTGGCGGCAGCCAAGACCAGGTGCGTGGCCACGATGCTCGCATCCTCGATGCCCGAGTCGCGCTTTCCGCCGGGATAGACGAACACGTCCTCGCTATTGAAGGCAACCAGAAGGACCGTCGGGGCTCCATAGCGGCAGGGCGTGAGCTCGTCCACCTTGGCCAGGCCCTCCCCGGACTGGATGACATAGACGTGCTGTTCCTGGAGGTTCTTTGCCGTCGGGGCAACGCGGCCCGCCTCGAGGATCGCCTCGAGCTGCTCGTCGGAGACCTTACGGTCAGCCGCATACTTCTTGCATGAATAGCGCTTGCGGATTACCTCGCCAAACTCCATGTCAGCCTCCCAGGAAAGGAACCAATTGTGAGACCAACCCTAAGGCAAGAAGGGGGCTTCTCGCCAGACAGCCCGGCGTATTGTCACAAGCGCGTCTCAATCCGGGTGCCCACGCGGGCGCAACGGCACCAAGATGCTACGGTCTACATGGCAAGAAAAGCCACCAAGCTTTGCTAGGCAACGATAACGCAGAACCCTGAATCCGGAGGCACTCATGGCAAAGATCGAGATGAAGACCCCGCTCGTCGAGATGGACGGCGATGAGATGACCCGCATCATCTGGCAGATCATCAAGGACGAGCTCATCTGCCCCTACGTCGACCTCAAGACCGAGTACTACGACCTCGGCCTCAAGAACCGTGATGCCACCGACGACCAGGTCACCATCGACTCCGCTGAGGCCACCAAGCGCCTGGGCGTCGCCGTCAAGTGCGCCACCATCACCCCCAACGCCCAGCGCGTCGAGGAGTACCACCTCAAGCAGATGTGGAAGAGCCCCAACGGCACCATCCGCGCCATCCTGGACGGCACGGTCTTCCGCGCCCCCATCGTTGTCAAGGATATCGAGCCCGTGGTGCGCTGCTGGAAGAAGCCCATCACCATCGCCCGCCACGCCTACGGCGACGTGTACAAGAACGCCGAGATGCGCATCCCCGGCCCCGGCAAGGTGGAGCTGGTCTACACCGCGGCGGATGGTACGGAGACCCGCGAGCTCGTCCATGACTTCACCGGCGCCGGGGTGGTGCAGGGCCAGCACAACCTGGATGACTCCATCGAGAGCTTCGCCCGCAGCTGCTTTGAGTTTGCCCTCTCCAGCAAGCAGGACCTCTGGTTTGCCACGAAGGACACCATCTCCAAGAAGTACGACCACCGCTTCAAGGACGTCTTCGCCGACCTCTACGAGTCCGAGTACCGCGAGAAGTTCGAGGCGGTAGGCATCGAGTACTTCTACACGCTCATCGACGACGCCGTGGCCCGCATCATGAAGGCCGAGGGCGGCTTCATCTGGGCTTGCAAGAACTACGACGGAGACGTCATGAGCGACATGCTCTCCTCCGCCTTCGGCAGCCTTGCCATGATGACCTCCGTCCTGGTGAGCCCCCACGGCTACTACGAGTACGAGGCCGCCCATGGCACCGTCCAGCGTCACTACTACAAGCACCTCAAGGGCGAGCCCACCAGCACCAACTCCGTCGCCACGATCTTTGCCTGGACGGGCGCCCTCCGCAAGCGCGGAGAGCTTGACGGCACGCCGGAGCTCGTCGACTTTGCTAACCGCCTTGAGGCAGCCACGCTGCACACCATCGAGGCGGGCAAGATGACCGGCGATCTCGCCCGCATCACCACGCTTCCCAGCCCCACCACCTTGGGCACGCACGAGTTCATTCTTGCCATTCGTGAGACGCTGGAGGCCGAGGCGGCATAGCGCTCCGCCAGCGCGTTACACTAGGCAACAACCGAAGCATTGACGCCCGTCGGCTCCCCTGGAATCGGCGGGCGCCTTTTCACCCTCGTGAAAGGAACGAGAAGAAGATGGCTAAGAACACCGTGCTCACCCTCAAGAAGAAGGTGGACGAGGGCGGCAAGGTCACCATGGTGACCTCCTACGACTACACCATGGCCGCGCTCGTCGAGGAGGCCGGCATCGACATGATCCTGGTCGGCGACTCCCTCGGCATGACCATGATGGGCTACGACTCCACCATTCCCGTGACCATGGACGACATGGTCCACCACACCCGCTGCGTCACCCGTGCGACGAGCAACACCTTCGTCGTCGGCGACATGCCCTTCCTCTCCTACGAGCAGGACGTCACCACGGCCGTCAACAACGCCGGACGCCTCATGAAGGAGGGTCGTTGCCAGGCCGTCAAGCTCGAAGGCGGCGTTGAGGTCTGCCCGCAGGTCAAGGCCATGGTCGAGGCCGGCATCCCCGTCGTCGGCCACATCGGCCTGACGCCGCAGTCCGTCAACGCCTTCGGCGGCTTCAAGGTCCAGGGCAAGAGCGCCGAGGCCGCCAAGAAGCTCGTGGCCGACGCCCTCGCGCTCGAGGAGGCCGGCGCCTTTGCCATCGTCCTCGAGTGCGTCCCCGCCAACCTCGGTGCCTACATCACCGAGCAGCTCACCTCGGCCTTCACCATCGGCATCGGCGCGGGCGCCGGCACCAACGGCCAGGTCCTCGTGGTCCAGGACATGCTCGCCATGACCGCCGGCGGCTTCAAGCCCAAGATGGTCCGCCAGTTTGCCCAGGTGGGCGAGGCCATCAAGCAGGCCTACCACGACTACGACGCCGCCGTCCAGGACGGCTCCTTCCCCGCCGCAGCGGAGAGCTACAAGGACATCGCCCCCGAGATCATGGACGAGGTCAAGCGCGGCTAATCCCGCAACCCGCCATCATCACCCGCCCCTTCACCAGAGGAGAAGAACATCATGCAGGCAGTTTCCACCATCGCCGAGGTCCGCGAGCAGGTGCGCCAGTGGCGCCGCGAGGGCCTGACCATTGGCCTCGTCCCCACCATGGGCTACCTCCACGAGGGCCACAAGAGCCTCATCGTCCGCGCCGCCGCCGAGAACGACCGCGTCGTGGTCTCTGACTTTGTCAACCCCACCCAGTTTGGCCCCACCGAGGACCTCGAGAGCTACCCGCGCGACTTCGACCGCGACTGCAAGCTCTGCGAAGAGGCTGGCGCCGCCCTGGTCTTCCACCCCGAGCCCTCCGAGATGTACGCCCCCAACGCGTGCACCTACGTCAACATGGACGAGCTCACCCACGAGCTCTGCGGCCTCACACGCCCCATCCACTTCCGAGGCGTGTGCACCGTCGTCTCCAAGCTCTTCAACATCGTGACACCTGACCGCGCCTACTTTGGCCAGAAGGACGCCCAGCAGCTCGCCGTCATCCGCCGCATGGTGCGCGACCTCAACTTCGGCGTCCAAATCGTCGGCTGCCCCATCATCCGCGAGGAGGACGGCCTGGCCAAGAGCTCTCGCAACACCTACCTCTCCTCCGAGGAGCGCCAGGCGGCCCTGTGCCTTTCTCGCGCCGTCTTTGCCGGCCAGAAGATGGTCCAGGACGGCGAGCGTGACGCCAAGGTCGTGCTCGACGCCATGAAGGCCATCATCGAGGCCGAGCCCATGGCCAAGATCGACTACGTCAAGATGGTCGACTTCGAGAACATCGTCCAGGTGGAGAAGATCGAGGCCGAGCCAGTCCTGTGCGCCATGGCTGTCTACATTGGCAAGACCCGCCTCATCGACAACTTCATCTTCGACCCGTCCTGCAACTGCGCCGGCAACGACGCCGAGGGTCGCTGCTGCTGCGGCCGCTGCTCCGAGTAGCCATGGCCACCCGCGTCTCCTTCATCGGCGCCGGCAAGGTGGGCTGCTCTATGGCTCGCTACCTGGCCGCCGACCCCCTCTCGGGGGAAAGTGACGTCGAGCTCGCGGGCTTCTTCAGCGCAAGCGCCGATTCCGCACGCGCGGCTGCCGCCTTTGCCGGTGGCCGCGCGTTTGCGTCTGCAAAAGAGGCCGCGCAGGCCGCCGACCTCGTGTTTGTCACCACACCGGACGCACGCATCGCCGACGTGGCCCGTCAGCTCGCGGCCGCCACGGACGCAGGCTCGCTCGACCCAGCCGGGAAGGTTTTTGCCCATTGCTCCGGTGCCCTGGCCTCAGACGCCCTCTCTCCCCTGCGCGAGCGCGGCGCCGCCACCTGCTCGGCACATCCCCTCTATGCCGTGAGCAGCCGCTTTGACTGCTGGCAGGAGCTCTCGCAGGCGTGGTTCACCCTCGAGGGTGACGACAAGGCCGTCCAGCTTCTGCAGAGGCTTCTCGCCGCACGGGGCAACCACGTGGCGCGCATCCCCGCAGAGCAGAAGACCCGCTACCACGCCGCCGCCGTCATGGCATCAAACCTGGTGGTCGGGCTCTACGACATGGCTGCCTCCGAGCTTGCCACTTGCGGCTTTGACCCCGCTGATGCGCAGACCGCCCTGGCCGCGCTCTTCTTGGGAAACGCCCGCCACATAGCCGAGGACGGTGTGGAGGACTCTCTCACCGGACCCGCCGCCCGCGGGGACAAGTCGACGGTCGATGCCCATCTGAGCTGTCTTTCTGGAGATAGCCGGGAGGTATACCGCCTGCTCACCGAGGTGTTGTACCGTATAGCGTCGCGACGGGCAACGCCGCACCGCTAACAAGGCAAACCAGGAGTTTCCACAGATGATGCTCAACATGCTCAAGGGCAAGATTCACCGCGCCACCGTCGTCCAGGCGGAGGTTGACTACATCGGCTCCATCACCATCGACGAGGACCTCATGGACGCCGCCGGCATCCTCGAGTACGAGAAGGTCCAGGTGGCCGACGTCAACAACGGCAGCCGCCTTGAGACCTACGTCATCGCCGGCGAGCGCGGAAGCGGCATGATCTGCCTCAACGGTGCCGCGGCCCGCTTTGTCTCGGTCGGCGACAAGGTCATCATCATGTGCTACGCCCAGATGGACCAGGAGGAGGCCCGTGGCTTCAAGCCCCACGTGGTCTTCGTCGACGAGAACAACCGCATCTCTCGCCTCACTCGCTACGAGAAGCACGGCCTTCTGGAGGACATGGCCTAGACGCAGCCAGCCATCTCGCACAATGCAATTCTCACCCGCTCGCGGGTAAAAGCGGGCACCTCACGGGGCTGACGTGCCCGCTTTCTTCTCTCTTCTCGCCGGTTTTGGCAAGATTTTGACTGTTGGTCAGTTTTGCTCACGAGAGGAGACCCCATGAGCTTCAAGAAGGTAGTCGTTGCCGGTGGCGGAGTCCTAGGCAGCCAGATTGCGTTCCAGGCGGCCTACTGCGGATTCGACGTCACCATCTGGCTGCGCAGCCAGGGCAGCATCGGCCGCACCCAGCCCAAGCTGGACAACCTCAAGAAGACCTACGAAGAGGCCATCGAGAGCATGGCCGCCGGCACGGGCGACTGGTGCGCCGGCATCGCCGACTCCGATGCGCCCCTGGACAAGGACGCCTGCCTCGCCCGCGTCAAGGCCGCCTACGAGGGCATCATCCTCGAGCTCGACATGGCGACGGCCGTGGCCGACGCCGACCTGGTCATCGAGTCCATGGCCGAGGACCCCAAGGCAAAGATCGAGTTCTACCAGAAGATGGCCCCGCTCCTGCCGGCCAAGACCGTGGTTGCCACCAACTCCTCCACGCTGCTGCCCAGCCAGTTTGCAAAGTACACCGGACGTCCCGACAAGTACCTCTCGCTGCACTTTGCCAACTCCATCTGGAAGAACAACACCGCCGAGATCATGGGCCAGGCCCAGACCGCGCCGGAGTGCTTTGACCAGATGGTCGAGTTTGCCAACCAGATTCGCATGATTGCCCTGCCCGTGCGCAAAGAGAAGAACGGCTACCTGCTCAACTCCATGCTCGTGCCGTTCCTGCTCTCCGGCCTGGACCTGTGGGCCAGCGGCGTCAGCGACCCCAAGAGCATCGACATCGCCTGGACGCACGGCACCGGCGCGCCCAAGGGCCCGTTCCAGATCATCGACACGGTGGGCCTGGCCACGGCGCTCAACATCGTCAACCAGTACCAGAGCGTGCCGGGGCTGCTCTCTCCCCTGCTCAAGAAGATGATGATGCCCTACAACTTCAAGACCATGTCCAAGCTGCTCCAGGGCATGCTCGACAAGGGTGAGAAGTTCTACGAGTAGCGGCGCGGGGGCTGGCGAGGCCACGGTCTGGGGCCTTTGAAGCCCCCGTGGCGTCAAAACTCGCCTACGTTTGCGTCTAAATTTGGGAGGGGCGAGTAGCCCCTCCCTTTTGCTTTCTGTCAACTGGGAAAACGCCGCCGAAATCCCACGTCTACTCGACAGGTCCGAATTAGGACGCAAACGTAGGCGAGTTTTGACGCCAGAGCCCCCCGCAAGCGCTCCGCGGCCACCCCTCGCAGCCCCATCCCTCCATTCCTTGCACACACCTGACGCTCGTTGGTCATCTCTGAAGCAGTCTGGGTATACTTTCTAGCGAAGAGTAAGCTTCTTCTAACTTTGAAAGGTGGCAGACATGAGCAAGATCGCCAAGGTGTACGGTCGCGAGGTCCTGGACTCCCGCGGCAACCCTACCGTCGAGGTGGAGGTCACGCTGGAGGACGGCTCCTTTGGCCGCGCCATCGTTCCGTCCGGCGCCTCTACCGGCGAGTTCGAGGCCGTTGAGCTGCGCGACGGCGACAAGGACCGCTACCAGGGCAAGGGCGTCCAGACCGCCGTCTCCCACGTCAACGGCGAGCTCGCGGCGCTTCTCGTCGGACGCGAGGCCACCGACCAGCGCGGCGCCGACGAAGCCATGATCGCCGCCGACGGCACCCCCAACAAGGGCAACTTTGGCGCCAACGCCATCCTGGGCTGCTCGCTTGCCATCGCCCGCGCGGCCGCGGCCAGCGCCGGCCTGCCGCTCTACGCCTACCTCGGCGGCCCCAACGCCCATACCCTCCCCGTCCCGATGATGAACATCCTGAACGGCGGCGTGCACGCGGACAACAACGTGGACTTCCAGGAGTTCATGATCATGCCCGTCGGCGCGCCCGACTTCAAGACCGGCCTGCGTTGGTGCACGCAGGTCTACCACACCCTCAAGGACACCCTGAAGAAGGCCGGCCTCTCCACGGGCGTCGGCGACGAGGGCGGCTTTGCCCCTGACCTCAAGACCAACGCGGAGCCCTTCGTCTACCTGATGGAGGCCGTGGAGGCCGCCGGCTTCACCCCCGGCAAGGACTTCATGTTTGCCATGGACCCCGCCACCTCCGAGTGCTTCAACAAGGAGACCGGCCTCTACGAGCTCAAGGGCGAGGGCCGCACCCTCACCTCCGACCAGATGGTGGACTACTGGGCAGAGCTCGTCGAGAAGTACCCCATCGTCTCCATCGAGGACGGCCTGGCCGAGGAGGACTGGGACGGCTGGGTCAAGCTCACCGAGCGCCTGGGCAAGAAGGTCCAGCTCGTGGGCGACGACCTCTTCGTCACCAACACCGCCCGCCTCAAGAAGGGCATCGAGCTGGGCGCCGCCAACGCCATCCTCATCAAGGTCAACCAGATTGGCAGCCTGACCGAGACCCTGGACGCCATCGAGACCGCCAAGCGCGCCGGCTACACCGCCGTGGTCTCCCACCGCTCCGGCGAGACCGAGGACACCACCATCGCCGACCTGGCCGTGGCCACCAACGCCGGGCAGATCAAGACCGGCGCCCCCGCCCGCACGGACCGCGTGGCCAAGTACAACCAGCTCCTGCGCATCGAGGACGAGCTGGGCGCCTCGGCCGACTACCTGCAGAAGGCGGCCTTCTACAACCTGGCGTAGGCGCGGCGTCGCACACGCCGGCGCCCCGCTCAGGCGCTGGAGCATGGCATGCGGGAGGCCTCGGGCAGCGCGCCCGGGGCCTCCCGCCCTTTTGGCTGCGCTATCCTAGCTGCAGCAACCACCACGAGAGGAGCCCCATGTCAGGCGAGAAGAACATCCTGGTCGGCCAGTCCGGCGGTCCCACGGCGGCAATCAACGCGAGCCTAGCGGGCGTCGTCGCGGCGGCGCGCGCGGAGGGCTGCCGCGTCACGGGCATGCGCCACGGCATCCAGGGGTTTCTCGCCGGCCAGACCGTCGACCTGGGCGAAGCCCTTCCTGACCAGGAGAGCCTGACGCTGCTGAGGCAGACGCCGGCAAGCTGGCTGGGAAGCTGCCGCTTCAAGCTGCCCGACCTCTCTGACCAGGCATTCTATGAGGACGCCCTTGCGCGCCTAGATGCGGCCGGCGTTGACGCCGTGCTCTACATCGGCGGCAACGACTCCATGGACACCATCGCCAAGCTGGGCACCTACGGCGCGCGCGTGGGCAGCCCCATCCGCTTCATCGGCGTGCCCAAGACCATCGACAACGACCTCGTGGGCACCGACCACACGCCCGGCTACGGCAGCGCGGCAAAGTTCGTGGCCACCTCCTGCGGCGAGCTCTTCCGCGACGCCGACGTCTACGACCTCAAGAGCGTGACCTTCGTGGAGATCATGGGCCGCGACGCCGGCTGGCTCGCCGGGGCCTCCGCGCTCGCCGGGCCGCGCGGCGCAGGCAGGCCGGACCTGGTCCTTCTCCCCGAGGTGCCGCTTGGCGAGGATGCCCTGATGGAGCGCATCGCAGAGCTCCTGAGCAGGCAGAACACCGTTATGGTGGGCGTCTCGGAGGGCGTGCGCACGGCCGACGGCACCCTCATCTGCGAGAGGACCGTGGCCGCGGGCACCGGCACCGACGAGTTCGGCCACCTGGCCCAGCTCTCCGGCACAAGCCGCTACCTGGCCGGCCTTGCCAAGGTGCGCCTGGGCTGCAAGACCCGCGCGGTCGAGCTCTCCACGCTGCAGCGCTGCGCCTCTCACATGGCCAGCGGGACTGACCTCGACGAGGCCTTTGAACTGGGACGCGCCGGCGTCCGCGCCGCGCTTGACGGGCAGACGGCCAAGATGTGCGCCCTCACGCGCGTGAGCGACGAGCCCTACCGGACCGTGCCGGCGCTGCTCGACGTGGTCGAGATTGCCAACAGGGTCAAGCCCGTGCCGCGGGCCTGGATAAGCGCCGACGGCATGGACGTCACCGAGGACTTCGAGCGCTACGCGCGCCCGCTCATCGACGGCATCCCCGCCCGTCTGACCCCGCTGGCGCAATAGACCCCACACGCCATGCCAAAGGGGACACCCTTCTCGACCCTTACCGGCGGCCCACGTGCATGACGGTGCCGGTCATGCGGGCCACGGGCGTGCCGAGGTCGTCCTCGATGAGGCAGTCGTAGAAGCCCAGCGTGCGGCCGCGCTTGTCCTCATCGGCGGTGGCGATGAGCCGGCCGCCCTTGGGCGCGCTCATGAAGTTGACGTTGAACGCCACGGAGACCGTGTCGGGCGCGCCCACGGTTGCCGCCACCACGATGGCAAAGTCGCCCAGCGAGAAGATCGCGCCGCCCATGACGCCGCCCTTCTCGTTGAGGTGGCGCTCCTCCAGGTCAAAGGCGCAGACGGCATGGCCGGCGGCCGCCTCCAGGATCTGCGCCCCAAGCGCCCCGGACACAAACCGGTCATGCGAGAAGCGCTCGCGGACCTCCTCGAGGCTGGCGTCGGCGGCAAGCACCGGGACGGGCGCCACGCTCTTCTCGACTAGCACAGCGCCGCCTCCCACTCCGCCTCGCGAAAGCCCACAAGACAGAAGTCCTTCCCCACCAGAAGCGGTCGCTTGACCAGCATGCCGTTGGTGGACAGGAGCTCCAGGGCCTCGTCCTCGCCCATGCCGGCATCCAGGCGCGCCTTGACGCCGAGCTCCCGGTAGAACTTGCCGCTGGTGTTGAACAGGCGACGGACCGGCAGGGGCTGCTCCCCGCGCACGCGCCACTCAGCCAGCTCCGCCGCGGTGGGCGGCTCCTCCACAATGTGGCGGTCCTCGTAGGAGATACCGCGCTCGTCAAGCCACGCCTTGGCGCGGCGGCATGTGCTGCACTTGGGGTACTCGACAAACAGAACGCTGCCCATGGGGCTCCCTTCCTCAGGTTGACCGCTCCAGTCTAGCGCCAGACGGCGACCGCACGCCCCGGCGGCTACTCCTGCCCGCCAGCCTGGTGGCGCACCAGGCGCCGCGAGAAGAGTCTGGTCTCGTGGCGGTTCTCCCAGAGCTTGAAGAGCTCGGCCACCAGGGTGGGCACCACGGCCAGCGCGCACGCCACCGCCCAGCGCACCCAACCCACAGCGGACATGCCAAAGACGGCGCCCAGGGGCTCCACCAGCACCAGCGCGGAGAAGACCACCACCATGGCCGCGGCGCTCCACGCCAGCGGCATGTTGTCGCGCACGGTGCGGCGGAAGACCGAGCCGCGGCTGCGCACGGTGAAGACGTGCAGCACGCTCGTCACCGCCATGACGAAGAAGCATATGGTCTGCCCCACGCCAAAGCCCGCCGCCACGGCGCCCGGCAACTCCACGAAGCGGCCCAGCCAGAACGCCAGCAGACCCACCGCGGAGAACGCCACCGTCTGCTGCAGCGTGGCCCGCACCACCAGCGGCGAGAAGAAGCTCTCGTTGCGGCCGATGGGCTTGCGGCGCATGATGCGCTCGTCGGAGGTGTCCTGGGCCAGGTGCAGGCCCGGGATGCCGTCTCCCAGCACGTTGGTGAGCAGCAGCATGACCGGCGTGAGCGCCGTGCCCCAGCCCGCGAGCTGGGCTCCCAGCATGACCACGATCTCGGACAGGTTGCAAGACACCAGGAAGTACACGGTGCGCTTGATGTTTGAGAAGACGTTTCTGCCCTCGCGCACGGCCTCCACGATGGTTGCGAAGTTGTCGTCGGTCAGCACCATGTCGGCGGCCGCCTTGGCAACCTCGGTGCCGGCCGCGCCCATGGCAACGCCCACGTCGGCGGCCTTGAGCGCCGGGGCGTCGTTGACGCCGTCGCCCGTCATGCTCACGACCTCGCCCTGCTCCTGCCAGGCCTCCACGATGCGGATCTTGTCCTCGGGAGAGACGCGCGCGTACACGGAGTAGCCGCGCACGTTGGCCACGAGCTCCTCGTCCGTCATGGCGGCCAGCTGCTTGCCCGTGACCACCGTGCCCTTCTCGCCGAGGATGCCGATCTGCCGCGCGATGGCCGCGGCCGTGGCGGCGTGGTCGCCGGTGATCATGACCGTGCGGATGCCGGCGCGGCGGGCCGTCTCGATGGCGGCCGCCACCTCGGGGCGCGGCGGGTCGATGAGGCCGATGATGCCCTCAAAGGTGAGGTCGCGCTCGAGTTCCTCCAGGTCCCCGCTGGCGGGAAGCTCGTCCACCACGCGGCTGCCCAGCGCGATGACGCGCAGCGCATCCGCGGCAAACCCGTCGTGGACCTCCTGGCGGCGCCGCAGCTCCTCCGCAGGCGCTGGCGAGAAGGGCAGCCGGTCGAAGGCTCCCTTGGTGAGCACCAGGTAGCCGCCCTGCGGCAGCGCGTGCACGCTCGTCATCATCTTGCGGGCGGACGAGAAGGGCACCTCGCCCACGCGCGGCCGCTCGCGCTCAAGCTCCTCGCGGGTCTGGCCGCCCTCCATGAGCAGGCGCATGATGGCCGTCTCGGTGGCGTCTCCCACGATGCGCGTTCCGCCCTCGCCGTCGGGCTCCACGGTGGCGTTGCTGGCCAGCGCGAGCTTGCCAAGCAGGTCGAGCTCGGCCACGCCCTCCACCGGGCCGTCCACCGCCACGGGAACGCTCACGGGCAGGAGTGGCGAGGCCGCCCACATGCGCCGGATGGTCATGCGGTTCTGCGTGAGGGTGCCGGTCTTGTCGGAGCAGATGACCGAGACCGAGCCCAGCGTCTCCACGGCGGGCAGTTTGCGCACCAGCGCGTGCTTCTGGACCATGTTGTGGACGCCCTGGGTGAGCGTGAGGGTGACGATGAGCTGCAGGGTCTCGGGCACGGCGGCCACGGCCAGGCTCACGGCCGCCAGCACCATGGCCCAGAACTCCTCGCCCTGCTGCAGGCCCGTTGCCAGAAGGATCGCCGCGGCCACCATGGCGACGGCGCTGATGGCGCGCACCACGCGGACCAGCCGCAGCTGAAGCGGGGTCTGCATCTTCTGGGCGTCGTTGAGGTAGCCGGCGATGCGGCCCATCTCGGTGCCCATGCCGGTGGCGGTCACCACGGCCGTGGCGTTGCCGGCCGTAACCAGGCAGCCCGAGAAGACCATGGTCGTGCGGTCTCCCAGGGAGGCGTCGTCCTCGGGCATGGCGGAGGCGTCCTTCTCGGCAGCCTCGGACTCTCCGGTGAGGGAGGACTCGTCCACGGCCAGGCCCGTGGCCTCTATGAGGCGGGCGTCCGCGGCCACGAGGTCACCGGTCTTGAGCAGGAGGATGTCTCCGGGCACCACGTCGGCGGTGTCCACCTCAACGCGGGCGCCGTCGCGCAGCACCAGGCAGGTGGGGCTATTGAGGTTGGAGAGCGCCTCCAGGGCGCGCTCGGCACCGCGCTCCTGCGTTACCGCCAGGACCACGTTCAGGCAGATGATGACCAGGATGACCGCGGGCTCCAGGTAGCCTGCGCCCTCGCGGACGGCAAGCGCCAGCGAGAGCGCGGCCGCCACCAGCAGGATGACGTTGGAGACGTCCCTGAACTGGCGCAGGACCTGCGCGGCAACGCTCTCGCCCTTTGCCTGCTGGTAGGCGTTTGCGCCGTGGGCTGCCAGGCGGCTGGCTGCCTCGGCGGAGGAGAGGCCCGTCCGACTAGACGTGCCCCGCTCGTGGATGAGCTGGTCGATGGGGGTGTTCCAGTGCTTCATGTCCCTCGTTTCGTGCGACGCGCGAGCGGGAGACGGGCGCCCCCAACCGCGGGGGCGTCTCACATTCGCTGGTTTTCAAGGTGCGCCGGCCGTCCGGCCACGCAACGTTTGGTTAAATACCCCCTTTCTGGTGGGTTTATACACCCTGGCTTGGAGCGCGCGGCAAGAAGGGCTTCTCGCCGAGAAACACGCGCTCGTCCTGGAAGGCCAGCACCAGATGGCGGTCGCAGTTGCCCACGATGGAGTTGGCCGAGGCCTCGCCGTAGCGCGCCTCCAGCTGGCTCACCGTCTGACAGACCACGGTGCAGCTGATCTCCCTGCTGCGGATGACGGAGAGCACGTCGTCAAAGTCCGGCAGGCGCAGGTTGGCAAAGTCGTCCAGCATGAAGCGGACCGGCACGGGCAGCCGACCTCCCTCGGAGGCGTCGGCCTCGTCGCACAGCGAGCAGAACGCCTGGCGCAAAAACAGGCTGGTCAGCGCGGTCAAGCTGTGGTCGAGGTCGTCCATGGTCACAAAGAGGGCGCACTTCTTGTGGCCAAGCGCGGCAAAGTCGACCTGCTGGGGGCGCTCGTAGCTTGCCATGGCGGCCTCGTGCGAGAAGGGCAGGATGTCCGCGGCGATGATGCCCATGATGCTCGCGTGCATCTTCTCCGCCCGGGCCGTGGCGCGGGCGCGTCGATAGAGCGAGACGGCAAAGCTGCCCGGGTTGTCGTGCTCCAGGTCTTCAAAGAGCTCGCCCGCGTGCCCGTCCGTCGCCTGCACGAAGACACGCACCACCGAGGCCATGTTGCAGGAGCGCTCGGGCACTGCCTCAAGGACATAGGCCACGTAGCTGGCCAGGTAGTTGGCGGCGGCGTGGCCCCAGAAGGGGTCGCTGCCCATGTCCTCGGCCGAACAGACGGCTTTTGCCACCGCAATGACGTCCTGCGTGTTGGGACGGCCGTGGCTCCAGCGGACGTGCGCCAGCGGGTCGTAGCCCACGGTGCCCGCGCCCTCGCGAGTGAAGTCGAGCTGGTCCACCTGGTAGCCGTTGGTGCGCAGGTACGGCGCGAGCTCGTCGTAGAGCGATCCCTTGCCGTCAAGGATCACGTAGGACCCCTGGCACTGGAGCAGGTTGGGCACCAGGTGGTTCCTGGTCTTTCCACCGCCGGAGCAGCCCAGCACCAGCACGTTGTTGTTGAGGCCGGTCTGCCAGGCGTCCGTGCTGGCGGAGTGGTTGGCGGTGAGGAGCAGCTCGCCGGCATAGGCGGCGCGCGGGTTGGCGGCGGTGGCGAGAACGTCTGCGTTCTTGTCGATGTTCATCTTTTTATCCCTTTCCAAAGGACGGCGAGAAGTGCGTACGGCTAGAGGCTTGCGACGACCGCGTCGGCCAGGCCGGCCTCCACGGCCGCCTCCGCCTCGAAGTAGGTGTCCTGCGCGGTGAGCTCGAAGACGCGCTCCAGCGTCATGCCCGTGTGGCGGGCGAGCACCTCTCCGGTGATGTCGCGGATGCGCATGAGGTCGTCGGCGCGAGCCTTGACGGAAAGGGCGCTGCCGCCAAGGCCGCCGCCGATGAGCGGGTCATGGATCATGACGCGACTGTGCGGAAGCATTTCTCGCCGAGCGCCAGAGACAAAGACCAGCGCCGCCATGCTTGCGGCCATGCCCAGGCAGATGGTGGTGACGGGGCAGGAGAGCGTCTGCATGACGTCGTAGAGCGCAAGGCCGGACTGGACCTCGCCGCCCGGGCTGTTGATGAACATCTTGATGGGAGCGACGGCGTCGGCGCGCTGCAGGTAGAGCAGGCTCCTGATGAGGATGGCGGCCGACTCGGCGTCGATGGGGCCGCAGAGCTCCAGCTCGCGGTTGGCAAGCATCTGGTCACGCACGTCGAGGCGGCAGATGCCCTCGCAGGTCTCTTGCAGGACCTGCGGCTGGTAGATGGGGTAGATGGCTTCGCTCATGGGAAGCTCCTTCCAGAGGTTTGTCCGGTCGCAGGTGCGCGACCAGACAGCGTTTAGGCAGCAGCCATGGTTAGCTGCCAATTTTTCTCTGGGTTGTGGAGCTTCCGCCGCATACGTCTGGGCGGTGAGCGTGTCACGCACTCTAGCACATCGGCCGGACGGTTGCACGAGTTTTTTCTGGCGAGAAGGGCACTCCTTTGGGCGCCGCAAATACCGACCTGGGTATTCTCCGGCACGGAGGGCAGGCTGCACAGGGTCACGCCGACGGGCGAGCAGATCGTCGAGAAGCACGAGGCGGAGGAGGCACGCCCCAAGCAGCGCCGCGATCGCATGGAGCTGATAGGGGAAGAGCAGCCCTGCTGTTGATGCCTACCACGGTACTGATGCAGCTACTCAAGTTACTAGTGACTTTTACTGTGGTACTAGTGATATTTACTGTAGTACTAGTGCGGCAGTTCCTTTGGCTTATGCAATCAGACGGTTATTCCTCGTAGAGCACTGTGTCTCCCGCCGTCACGCGGCACGGCATATGCTTGCGAGAGATGTCGATGTGCCTATAACGAGAATCCTTGTTTGGACCGGGCACGATGGTCTTTATGACCAGCAGGCCGATCTCGTACC
Source organism: uncultured bacterium (assembly GCA_905215465.1). Lineage (GTDB taxonomy): Bacteria > Actinomycetota > Coriobacteriia > Coriobacteriales > Atopobiaceae > Paratractidigestivibacter. The sequence continues at coordinate 25,694 of CAJMPT010000011.1, forward strand.
ATTCCTCGTAGCCAGGCAGGTTTCGCGCATCCTCCCCAGAGCTCCACTCACCGTTGTCCTCCCACTCTCCCGTGTCACAATGGCAAACATAGGAGTCACCCTCTGCGAAGGTGATAACGAGCGGAGTCGTTTCGTTGGCAAGGCTAAATCGCTCGATTTCGCCAATCGCCTTTTCTCTCTTCTCATTGAGGTTCATCGATCGCGCTCCCGACCCCGCATAGCCCAACAACGCCCCCGCGTCGTCGACAAAGGGATCGAGCACCGGTGGGGGTTGTGTGCTAAACGTTGGTGTCAGCACCCCGGAAATGGAGCGTAGCCACCGCCTAGAATCTTAAGTTACCACGCTGAGACAACAGGAAATGACCGCGTGGACACTATGACGCACGAGGCGCCCGCGATGTCCCTCGCGGACATGCCGACCACCGACGAGGGCACCGTCGACTTCAGGAGGCTGGCCGTCAGGCTGGTCGGGCAGCGTCTCAACGCCGCCATGGAGATGACGGCCGAGGGGCTCGGAGGGCGTGCGCCTGAACGGCTGCCGCGAGCGCAGGCTCAGGACCGTCGTCGGCGAGATCAGGCCCAGGACCCCCAGGCACAGGGAGGGCGGCTACTTCCCCGACGAGGTGCTCAGGCCCTACCCCCGCACCGACCGCGCGATGGTGGGCGCGATAGCGAAGGTCTACAAGTTGGGGCTGTCGACCCGCAAGATCGAGAGGGCCGCCGCCTACGTCCATACAATGCCTAGAATCAACTGCCCCCCCGCATTCCCAGTGCCGCCCCGTGCCGCCGCATTATAATGCTGCAAACGCATTTGTATTGCATTTCGAGCGATGGGAGCGCAGATGCCTGACAGCTACAGGGAGCTCATCAAGGGCAACCCCGGCGAGACCGAGATCAGAAGCTTCCTGGTGAATGGCGACCAGGTCTCCGTGACCCTGCGCATCCCCGACACCTTGCGCGACGCGGCTAAGGAGGAGGCGGCCCTGCGGGGCATGAGCTTCTCCGCCTTCGTGCGCACATGCATGATCGAAGAGCTCGCGAAGAAGGGGGCGTGAGCATGATCCGGGTCAAGACTCTTACCGTCCAGCTCATAGACGCGCAGCCGGACCGCATCCGCATCTGCCGCATCGACGGCGAGTCGCTTGTGACCGTCGTCGTTCCGAGGGAAGACCTCGCCGAGGCGAAGTCGCTGCCGAACATCCCGCAGCGCGGCGTCTACTACCTGCTCGATGAGGACCACGGCAACGTGAGCCGCGTCTACGCGGGGCAGACGACCCAGGGCATCGCCCGGCTCGACGCGCACAAGGCGAAGAAGGAGTTCTGGAACAAGGCCGTTATGTTCCTCGACGACGACCAGAACATCAGCAGGGACGCACTGGACGTTCTCGAGGCGAAGGCCATCGACTACGTGCGTACCCACGGCTCGTACGAGACCGACAACTCGGCGACACCCAAGCCCTACGTCGACCCGTACAAGGAAGAGGCCGTCGAACGCCTGCACGAGAGGATCCTCTTCAGGATGTCAGCTCTGGGGTACGACCTCGACAGAGTCGACCAAGGTCCGGCGGGCGCGCCGGCGGTCTTCCACACGAAGAAGAACGGCATACGCGGGGCTGGGCGCTACGACAAGGCCACCGGGCACTTCACCGTGCTCGCCGGCTCGAAAGTTAACCTCTCGAGGCCCGTGCTGAAAAACGCGGGCGTCGCAGCCGTGCGCAGGGAAATCTTCGGCGATTCGAGCGGCATCGCAGAGCTCGCCGAGGACCTCGAGTTCCCGACGCCCAGCGCCGCGGCGGTGTTCGTGCTCGGCGGCAGCCAGAACGGCTGGACCGAATGGGTAAGCGACGACGGAGAAACACTCAACCAAGTCTATAGAAGTGAGGAAAACTAGATGAACAAGCAGCAGCTGGCCTCCAAGATTTGGGAGTCCGCCAACAAGATGCGATCCAAGATCGAGGCCAACGAGTACAAGGACTACATTCTGGGATTCATCTTCTACAAGTTCCTGTCCGAGACCGAGGTTGCCCGCCTGAAGGCGCGCGACTTCGCCGAGGAGGACCTGCCCAACCTGGTGGAAGACGACGAGGAGACGGTCGAGTTCGTCAAGGGCGAGTGCGGCTACTTCATCGCCTACGACAACCTCTTCTCCACCTGGGTCGCCAAGGGCGGCGACTTCGAGATATCGAACGTGCGCGACGCGCTTTCCGCCTTCAGCCGCAATATCGATCCTGCACGCAAGCGCGTCTTCGACGGCATCTTCGACACGCTGCAGACTGGCCTCTCCAAGCTGGGCACCGATGCGCGCAGCCAGTCCAAGGCAGCCCGCGACCTCATCTACCTCATCAAGGACATTCCGATGGACGGCCGAGCCGACTACGACGTGCTGGGCTTCATCTACGAGTACCTCATCAGCAACTTCGCCGCCAACGCCGGCAAGAAAGCCGGCGAGTTCTACACGCCGCACGAGGTGTCCATGCTCATGAGCGAGATAATCTCGTGGCACCTGGCCGGACGCGAGAACATCACCATTTACGACCCCACCAGCGGATCGGGATCGCTGCTCATCAACATCGGTAAGGCCGTGGCGCGCCGCAACGGCGACCCGGACTCCATCAAGTACTACGCTCAGGAGCTCAAGGAGAACACCTACAACCTCACGCGCATGAACCTGGTGATGCGCGGCATCCTTCCCGACAACATCGTGGCCAGAAACGGCGACACGCTCGAGGACGACTGGCCGTGGTTCGACACCGTGGAGAACAAGGATGAGACCTACGACCCGCTATTCGTCGATGCTGTGGTGTCAAACCCGCCCTATTCCCAGAACTGGGACCCGGAGGACAAGGAGCTCGACCCTCGCTTCAAGTTCGGCGTGGCGCCCAAGTCCAAGGCCGACTACGCCTTCCTACTGCACGATTTGTATCACCTGCGCCCCGACGGCATCATGTGCATCGTCCTGCCGCACGGCGTGCTGTTCCGCGGCGGCGAGGAGGGCGCTATTCGCAAGAACCTAGTGGAGAACCGCCATATTCAAGCAATCATCGGGCTTCCTGCCAACATCTTCTTCGGTACGGGCATTCCGACCATCGTCATGGTGCTGCGCAAGCAGCGTGAGACGAGTGACGTCTTGGTGGTGGACGCCTCCAAGCACTTTGTGAAAGAGGGTAAGAACAACAAGCTGAGAGCAAGCGACATCAAGCGTATCGTCGACGCCGTGACAACGAACGCGACCGTCGACAAGTTCAGTCGCCTGGTCCCCATCGACGAGATCCGCGCCAACGACTATAACCTCAACATCCCGCGCTATGTGGACTCGAGCGCGGCCGCCGAAAACTGGGACGTGTACGCTACCATGTTCGGCGGCGTGCCGAAGGTCGAGGTCGACGCGCTCGAGCGCTATTGGAAGGTATGGCCGAGCCTCAAAGGGCAACTCTACCGTGACGCAGGTGGGTCGTGTCTTGCGCCCGCGACTGACGACGTTGCGCAAGCGGCGAAGGAAAACGCCGACGTCCACGCCTTCCTGAGCAGCTATCGTGATGCGATAAGCCATTTACCTGCCACGCTGCGAAGCCGCTTGGTAGACGGCGCCGATGAAGTCGATACCGTGGCGGAGGAAGAGGCCATCGCGGCGCTATTGAAAGACACACTGGCGGGCATGGCCCTGGTCGACGGCTACGACGCCTACCAGGCGCTCGACGATGCCTGGGTGGGAATCTCCGGCGATTTGGAGGTCATCCAGACCGAGGGGAAAACCGCCGTGCGCAAGGTAGACCCGAACATGGTGGTCAAGAAGAAGAACGGCAAAGACGTCGAGGTGCAGGACGGCTGGACTGGCCGCATCCTGCCGTTTGCGCTTGTGCAAAAGCATCTCCTTGCCGAAGACGTCAAGGAGATTACTTCCCGTGATTCCCGCCTAAGCGAGATATCGCAGGAGATAGACGAGATTCTCGAAAGCTTCGACGAGGAGGACAAGGGATCCTCTGCTGCTGTCAACGACGAAGGTTCGTTTGTGGCGGCTGAGCTCAAGAAGGCTGTGAAGGTTATCGGAAAGCACCCTGAAAACGATTTCGAGCAAGGTCTGGTTCGTGCGCAGGCGCTGCTCGGTGAGGAGAAAAGTCTCAAGAAGGCGAACAAGGAAGCGAGAATGGCTCTTGAGGAAAGAACCAAGGAGGTCATCGAGGGTCTGACCGACGCCCAGTGCGACGATCTGCTGGCCGCCAAGTGGATAGAGCCGCTGCAGGTTGAGCTTCTGGCCCTTCCCGAAACCGTTGTGAGCGACTTCATCGCGAAGGTAGCTGCGCTAAACGCCAAATACGCGACAACTTATTCGGACGTGTGCAATCAGATAGATGATGCAGAAAGCCAGCTGGCAGACATGCTGGGGCGGCTTAGGGGCAACGAGTACGACATGGCGGGCATCGCCGAGCTGCGCAAGTTGTTGGGCGGTGAGTAGCATGACAGGGAAACAAAATGCCCCGGAAATCCGCTTCGAGGGATTCGCTGACCCTTGGGAACAGCGTAAGTTGGGCGAGCTCTGCACTATTTCTAAGGGGCATGGCTACAGCAAAGCCGACATTAGGGATGCTGGCACCCCACTAATCTTGTATGGACGCCTGTATACCCAATATGAATCACGTATTGAGAACGTGGACACTTTTGCCGTTGAGCAAGAGGGATCGCTTCTTTCAAAGGGCAACGAAGTAATCGTTCCTGCATCCGGGGAAACGGCAGAAGATATTGCCGTTGCATCATCCGTGCGCAGGTCAGGAATCATTTTTGGAGGCGATTTGAACGTCGTCACTCCAGTAAGCAAGCTTGATCCAGACTACATCGCGCTTGCTATAACGTACAGCAAAGCACATGACGATTTAGCAAAGCGAGCACAAGGAAAATCGGTCGTACATGTCCATGGCAACGACATCGCCGAAGTTGAGATTCCTTACCCGTCGGAAAGCGAGCAGAAGCGCATATCTACGGTCGTTCTCGGCCTCGACAGCCTCATCACCCTTCATCAGCGTGAGCCACGGTTTGCTGATACAGGTTAAATTAGAGTCGAAAGAGCCCTCATGACGATGTCAATGTCCTTGTTCTCGAGTTCTTGAATGACGTGCAGATAGGTTTCCTGGGTGGTGGTCATGCTTGCGTGGCCGAGCCTTCGGGATACGCTGGCGATAGAGACGCCGGCGAACAGCAAAAGTGATGCATGCGTATGTCGCAGCCCATGGACGGATATGGTAGGCACGCCAACAATCTTGCAGTGGCGCGCCAAAACGCTGTTAGCCGTCGAGTTATAGACCTTTCCCTTCGCAAATATGGGCTCGGCCGGCGGAAGGTCTTTGAGCAGCCCAGAAAGTTGCATGATGAGTTGCCAGTCGAGTTGAACCTTCCGCACCGATGAGGCGTTTTTCGTGGGAACAAATCCGCCGCCGTTCTTGTAATCCCAGGTCTTGTTCACCGAGAGCGTTTGATGAGCAAAGTCGAAGTCTTCGGGAGTAAGTCCAAGGGCCTCGGAAAAGCGCAGGCCCGTTTTGGCGACTATGAGAATAAGCCAATCCCAACTCGGCCCGCCTGATAAGTCAAGGTCGCCGAGCATGGCGTGAAGCTCAAACTGGTTGAGATACTTGATCTTTTTCGCACGCGGCTGTTTTCCTTTGATGATAGCCTTGCGCGTAGGATCGCGGGGGATGAGTCCTTCGTCAACTGCGTCAAGGATCGCCCCCTTAAGCTGGTGGTGAAAGTCCATGGTTGTCTGCCGCTCATGATGCTCTGCGTAAGCATTGATGAGCTGCTGGTACGAGGTCCGGTCGAGATCTTTTATCTTGAGGCCTGGAATCAGCTTGTCGAGCCAAGACTGCGTGAGCCGATACTTTCCCATGGTGACCTCACGGATGGCTCCTTCTTTGTAGACGCTAATCCATTGCGAGTAGTAATCGCAGAAAAGCGATTCTCCATTGATACCGATTGGCATTTTTACCCTCTTTCATCGTGTGTGGTGGCTCACGCTGATGAAGGGTGATGAGGGAGTCTAGTTGTGCGAGTAGCTCGCAAATCATTTTTTGCTCTGCAACAGATGGTATTGAAATCGTTCCCTTCAATGCGTTTTCGGCGGAAACCTTCATGTCGTTTTTAGCACCCTTGCTAATGAGAGGGTGAAGGTAATTGTTGACCCTGGCATCCTGCGAAAAGTAGCAGTCGATAAAGTTGGCAAGTGTACCATCGAGCGGCCTATATATTGCATATAGCGTAGAAACTATGCCTGAACGGCTCTTATTGCTCTTGATGATCCCGAAGGGGTTATCCTTGAGGGGCGATTTTGTATAAACAATTTCACCATGGTTCAAGACGCCGTAGTTAGACAAGTCGGCCCCAGCAAAACTTCTTCCCTGAAATGCTATTTGATTTATAACTCCGAAGTCTTTAGACACTGATAGGACGTCATTGCGCTTGAAAGCACCGTTGGAGTTCTTTTCGGAAGAAACCGTCAGACATTCATTCAGCTTACGCTGTTCCCAAGATGAAACGAGGGGACGCATGGTCACATACGTCCCCTCGGATTGGCAAACTCTCGATTTCGCCTGTTCAAAATCGTCGCTCATTCATCGATGTCGAAGCCGCCTTCCAGGATGAACTTCTTCAACAGCGCCGCCGCACGGGTGTTCACCTTGAACAGGGGAAGCGTCTTGCCTTCCTTCTGCTCAAAGAAAGCCTTGGCGCGTACCTTGTCCACCGAGTCCTTCAAATCATCGAAGCGCCCGAACTCGTTAATGTTCGATTCCGTCAGGTCAAGCGCAGCCATGGTGGCAAGAAGCTCGCCGTCTATGCCGAGCGCCTCGACGATTCGCTCGACTTGAGCGTTTTTCGCCTTGCGGGCATAGGACGTGATGTAATCCCTCAGCGTCTTGCCGTCTTCCAGGGCGGCATCTCCTCGCTCGACATCGTGAAGGAACAGCTCGGCGAAGCGCTGGTCATCCTGGCTTAGGGACGCAAACGATCGGTGGAGCTCCTCGCGCGCGGTGGCGAGACCCTCGTCGTCCTGCTCAAGGCATTTTAGCCACTTCTTGAAGTTCGCGTTCATGTAGTCGCTGTCTATGAGCCCCGTGTCAATCTCGGTTATATGACCATCGAGCTCGTAGGGCGCTTCGGGCGCATCGCCAGGGCCGCTCCCTCCTGCGAACAACTCCTTGTAGCGCTGAACGAGGATGAGGTAGGTCCGCTCGTCGATGACCGGTTGCACGAAGAAGGACTTGCCCCTCGGCTCGCCTTCCTTCGGCTCCTCCTCAAACTCATAGGTGTCCTGTTCCCATGTGAAGCCCTGCACCTTCGCGGCCTCGAGGAACTCGTTGAGCTCGACGAACTCCTTGGCGAACTTGCGCCTGGCTTCCTGCGATGCGGGGAGCTTGGAGAGGTCTGCTACGCCAGCTGCTTCGAAGACCATGAGTATCTCCTGAAGGCGCGCGTCCATCAACGCGATATTCTCCGGTAGTTTCTGGGCGAACATGTCGAGCGGGCGGTCGCCCGAATACAGCTTCACTGCTGCTTCGATATAGCCCTTCATGGTGTGGGGACGACGGTAATAGCGGATCGTGCCGAAGGGCTTGTCGGGGCCGAACAGGCGGTTCGTGCGGCTGAACGCCTGGATGATGCTCTCGTAGTCGATGACCTTGTCGAGGTAGAGCGTGTTGAGCCATTTGGAGTCGAAGCCCGTGAGCATCTGGTCCACTACGATGAGCAGGTCGATGCGGGAGTCGCGGTTGGAGTCGACGTTGACGTAGGGCTTCTTGTGAGACAGGCGCGCCGAGATGTCCTTCTTCATGGCGGGCCATGTAGGGATGGTGAACTCCTGGCCGTATGCCTTGTTGTAGTCTTCTATGAGCTCGACCAGGGCATCTTCCTTCACTGTAGAGCCGGCGTTGTTATCAATGCACGGGTCGAAAAGGGCGGTCACCTTCATCTGCGGGGCGCATTCCTTGAAGGCTCGGTAATAGTCGATCGCCTCCGGGATGGAGCTCGTCGCCAAGATTGCATGGAACTTGTTGCCGTGGGAGAGCACCGGGAAGCGGCGCAGGATGTCCTCTACGACCTTTCCGTGGTGCGGGGTGTCGGGCCAGTATTGGGCGCGGGTGAGGAAATCCTCGATGCCCTTGATGCGGTTGCCGGCACTGTCGACCATCGGTCCCATGGGGACCTTTGCCGAGTCCATATAGTAGTAGAAGACCTTGCTCTTTCGGTCGTCGGTGATGGCTTCGACCACTGTTGCGGCTTTCGCCTGCTCTAGGGCAACTGCTTCGCGCACGTCGTGGTCATCGAAGGTGGTCACCATGTAGGGGTCGAAGCCCAGCACGTTGCCGTCACGGATGCCGTCGGCGATGCTGTATCGGTGCAGGCATTCGCCGAACACCATAGCCGTGGTCGACCCCTTCTTCTGGTTCTCGTCGAGGATTGGCGTTCCCGTGAAACCGAAGAAGAGGGCATTGGGGAAGGCGCTGCGTATGTCCTGGAGCATGTCGCCGAAGGTGGATCGGTGGCACTCATCAATGATAAATACGATACGCTTGCCGGCCAGGCGGTCGAGATCGGCCTGGATGATTCTGGACTCACCGACCTTCAAGTTGCTCATCTTTTGGATAGAGGTGACGATAAGGCGATTCTTGGGGTCGTCGCTGGCGAGTTTGGACTTGAGGACCTGCGTGTTCTCAGTGCCCTGCACGTCGTCGGCGTCGTCGGCGAAGGAGCGATATTCCGAGAGCGACTGCGTGCCCAGCTCGATGCGATCCATGAGGAACACGACCTTGTCGGCATCATGAGAGTCGGCGATAAGTTGAGCCGATTTAAAGCTGGTCATGGTTTTGCCAGAGCCGGTAGTGTGCCAGATGTAGCCGCCTGGGCGACCTGGCGTGCTACCGTGACGCGGCTCATCCCATTTACATCTGCGGACCTTGTCCGAGATGGCTGCGGCGGCGTAGTACTGGTAGCTGCGCATGACTTTTAGGCAGCCATCCGAGCTGTCAGCCACGGTATAGAACCCAATGAGCTGATGCGCCATAGGGATAGAGAGAAGCGTCGAGGTGAAGCGCTTCCACTCGCCAGTGCCGGGCTTGCCACCTGCACAGACGGGCTCGTTGTTGAAGTCTTCCCAGTGGAAGTAGAAGTTGGGGTTAAACGCGCCTGCTCCAGGGTTGGCAAAGTACCGCGCCTCATCGGGGGTCATTCCCACAAAGATCTGAACCAGGCGGAAGAGACCCGTGAACACACCTTCGTGCGCGTACTTTTCGATCTGTCCGGTTGCCTGGCTTACGGGCACGCCACTGCGTTTGAGTTCGATATGGATGACCGGCATGCCGTTGATGAGCAGGCACAAGTCTCCCCGACGGTCGTTCAAGATCTTGCTCTTCGCAGGATAGACAGGCTGCTGAGCTATCTGGTAGCGGCTCTGGCCGGCTGCGATCTCCTGACGATCATAGATCTTCAGGCTTACCTCCTTGCCCAGGTGCAGCACATCGTCTGGGTTGTCGCGCGTGATGGCGACGGTCTTTCCGTTGATGAACCCGTTGAGCGCGAGCGGGGTCTTGAGCGTTTCGATTTGTTCGATGACCTGTGCCATCTCGCCCTGGGTGAGCGGGCAGCCGTTCAGGCGGTCTATGTCGGCGTTGTTCTGGAACAGAATCTTCGCCCAGTTGTCGATGAGGTCCTGCTCGGTGGGATAGCGAAGCACGCCCCCCGCGTCGTCCCAGCCGTGCTGCTTCAGCACGGTGATGACCGCTTCCTCGAACGCTGCCTCTTTATCGAAAACCATAGCGAAACCTATCTACGGAATTGCAAAAAGTTATGTACTTAACTATTGACAATCATTATAAGACATAGACGCATCTACCTGGGAACAGCGTAAGTTGGGTGAATTCAGCAAGAAGGTAACCACCAAGAACGCTGACGGCGGTCTTTCGGAGACGTTTACAAATTCTGCCGAGCAAGGCGTCATCAGTCAGCTCGACTACTTCGACCATGACATTACTAACGACGCGAATATCAGTGGTTACTATGTAGTTCAGCCCGACAACTTCGTATACAACCCACGGATTTCTGTAACGGCGCCTTGTGGTCCAATCAACAGAAACCGCCTGAACAGAGCGGGTGTCATGTCCCCGTTGTATACAGTTTTTTCGGTAGATGAGAGCGTGGACAAAATCTACTTAGAGCACTATTTCAAAACGTCCAGGTGGCATGATTTTATGTTCCTCGAAGGCAATTCGGGGGCGAGGTCTGACAGGTTTTCAATCTCCGATGCAACGTTTTTCGCGATGCCTATTTGGTGCCCAAAAATCCCGGAACAAAGGGCGATAGCGAAGCTGTTCGAAACAACGGATTCCCTCATCACCCTTCATCAGCGTAAGTGCGACCGCTTGAAGCACCTGAAGGCCGCGCTGCTCGACAAGATGTTCGTCTAAGAGATAAAGGGCCGTACAGGCCCTTTATCTGTCTTCCATGCCGTATCGCGGCCCAAAAGCCTCGAGCCTTCGCGTCAGCTCTCCTGCTGGCAAGCTGGCCATCAACTCGCTGACTCTATCAACCGTGACCTCGCCCCTGACGCGCCTGCTCACGGGCCAAAGCGCCTCGTACAGCATCTGCACCAGTATTGTCGCGACGAACGGCCTTGCGCTCCTTCCCAGCTCGATGGCTCTGGTCGCGCCGATAATCGACTTTCCCAACATGGCGGCGCCGTCCGCGCTGACGTCCCCCTCAACCTGAAGCTCATACGAGTTGCCGACGGTCTTAACCTGAACATCCTTAGTCGCTCTACGATAGTGCGCGTCCCCATGGCACGCACCGAGGTATTCCGTCGGCTCGAGTCCTTGTCGCCTGCAGCTTTCTCCAAACATCCCGTGCCGACAGTCGATGACGGCAGCGTCGACGATCTCGAGGCCAAGACACGGGTAGAAGCCGATGAGAATCCAGTCGACGTCTTCGGACGCCTTCGAAAGGAGGCCGTGCATCTCAGGCGTCAGCGGGCACAGGCCGGCCTCCAAACAGGAAACGCCGCGGTCATTGTTCAAGAAAAGGCCGCGAAGGTCGGAATGGCATTCAATCAGGTACCCCAGCTCGACTTGCTCGGCGCCGTCGTAATGTCCTTTGAGGTTCTCCCTGTACTCCGTCATCTTCATCGCATGGCCGGTTCCTTCTCCGAACAGCCGCTTGTCTAAGGAGAAGGCCAGGTGGTCGACAGTGGCGTGCTCGTGATTCTCCATAGATGCCTTAAAGCCCCTGGCAATGACGGCCGCAGCTTCGTCAAGAGCATCTGGGTCCTTGGGAATCTCGGCGGCGATCCGCTGGCGCCGCTTCTCCAAATCCGAGCAGAGCCTAGCCGCCTTCGACTTGGCTTTGCGTCCTTTCGTGACGTGATGGTCCACCCGGAAATGCTCAAGCCCGATCACCGCGCCGTTATGGCGTCCGATGACTAAATCCGGCCTCTCCCACGAGGAGTCGAGTTGTCCGCTGAGCTTCGCGGCGGCCTTCTTCCTGTATCCGCCCGCCTGCTGGCAAAAGCCGAGCACGTCACTCAAAACGGCAAGCTCACGGTCCTTCTTGTCCGGCATCGGCGGCTCAATCGTCGAAGTTGGAGAAGCTGAAGCGCTCCTCGGGCTGGTTCGGGTAGCGGGCGAGCAGCACCTTCTTGCGCAGAACGTCGAACGTGTAGCCACGCCCGGCTCGCGCGATGGTGCGGATCGAGCGGTTCAGGCTTTCCGTCTGGGCGTTTGCGCGGGCCATGCCCGGAAAGTCGAAATAGGCGAATATCTCGGTCTCCCACGCCCCCACAGTCTTGATGAACCCGTCATAGGCCTCCGTGCCCGCCGCTTTGCATGCGCGGCACCATTCGTCGAACATCTGCTTTGCCTCCCCGGAGGTATTCGCCGTGGCGTAGATGTCGCGAAAGGACTCCTTCAGGAGATAGATGTCCTCAAACTCAGGGAAGGCCTTCAGCAATGCCGCGAGGTCGGCGCCTTGTTTGACCGTCAGATTCTCGTTGCTGCACAGCGGCAGATAGCGGTTGCGCCTGAGGGCGCGCCGCTCCGGCGCCTTTACCTGCCTGCAGATCTGGGAGCGCACCGTGTCCAACGCCTTCATGAGGTTCTTGATGACGTGGAAGTGGTCAACGACCACCGGCACGCCAGGAAACACCGTGTTGACGGCGTCGCGATACGGCCGCCACATGTCGATGGTGACGAGCTCAAGGTTCTCTTGGCCCGACATCGAGCATAAGGTCTCCACGACGGAGCTGTAGGTGCGCTTCTCGGTGAACTCGACTACGCGCCCCTCGCTCTGGTCCACCGACACGAATACGCCGCGGTAGGCGTCCTCCAGGTGCACCTCGTCGATGCCGAGCACTCTCGGCGCAATCAGCTTGTAGCCGGCCAAGCGCTCACCGGCGTACTCCTCGAACAGGGCCTTCACGGTTGTCGTGGTGGTGTGGTACCTGCGGGCGGTATCGGTGAACGTGTGGCGCAGGCAGTCCTCTTGGATGGCGGATGCAAGTCGCGTGGTCATGCGACCGTGCAACGACGGGTACTCCATACGAATCAGCTCGCCGCAGTCTGCGCAGCGGTACGTCCTGCCCACCACCGTGAGTCCGACCCTGTGCCCGAGCATGTCGAGGTCCTGGACGTTGCGGCGGCTTATCTTATGGACGTGAACGGAGGTGCCGCCGCAGACGCGGCAGCACTCCGGGCGTCCTTTAGGCTCGAGGATGTAGAGGATGTCGCCGTTGTCCTTGGCCTTGCGCTCGACGGCGTCGAACTCCGGCAGCCCGACCTCTTGGTAGTTCTTTCGGCTTTCCTTCGTCTCCAAAACAAACCACCTATCGCCTTAAAGAAATACCACCCAAAATCTTTAGATAAGTAAATTCAATTGTCGGTGCTTGTTCCACCCTTTGCATTAAGAAAATACCACCGATAACTTTACGGTTATCGGTGGTACTGAAAACAACGACTAGGCAGGAAACCGCCTATTTCTTTTAATACCCTAAAATTCAAAGAGCGCCGTCCCAACTCGCCGGCGGATCACGTGCGTATTACAAAGCAGCTATCTTCCTCGCAGCATGAAGCATCTCGTACTCGCGACCGCTCCATACGGGAAGGGACGCGGCGTAGACGGCGGCCCGGCACATGTCGAGGAACCCCGTAGCGCTCTCGCAGAAGCACTCGTGCGCGAACTCGCCCGTGCCGTGGGCAACGGCGTCTCCATCGGCGTAGAGCGTCCAGATAGCGGGCGTGCGGTCGTCGCCGCCCTCAAAGGCAATCTGCAACACGTGGGGCGTGCCCTCGGCAAGAAGCTCGCTCTCAAGCCTCCTCGCGGAGAAGCGCATCTGGTGGGCGAGACAATCCTTGGCAAGCGCCGAGACGTATCCGCTCGGCTCATCGAGAAGGTGCATGCGCCTCGGCTTGGCAGTCAGGTTGTGGAAGTCGCGCTCTTCGCGCACGAAGAAATCGTCCATCTTGGACCCCTTTCATCGATGCTGGCAGGACCACCGTGCCTCTCGGCCGGTTGGTGTCGGGATCATCGAGCCAACTCTCTACCCCGACTCTGGATAAAATGACCCGAGCAATACGGGCGAAAGGCAGCCTACCATCACGTGCACATGCGATGCAAGGGGTCGTCGCGAAGGGCAAGAGGAACCTTTCCGGCCCAGCCCGCATGGCCAACCGCAGCCAGCTGCTCGCGAAGGCCGCTGAGAGCGGAGAGTGGCAAGACGGCCAGCGCTTCTCGTCTGGCGCAAGCGAAGACGAGGTCCGCACCTGGGCAAAGACGCTGTAGCGCCAAGAGCGGGGTAATCGAATAAGGCGGTCGAAGCCCCCCTAGAGCGTGGCGTCGACGGCGCGGATGAGGGCGGCACGCAGGCCGGAGGCCTCCAGCTCGGCCACGCCGCGGATGGTGGCGCCGCCTGGAGAGCAGACCGCATCCTTCATGGCAGCCGGGTGCTCACCAGTCTCTAGCTGCAGCTTTGCCGTGCCAAGCATCATCTGGCTCACGATTCTGTACGCGTCCGCACGCGGGATGCCATGCTTGACGGCTGCGTCGGCCAGGGCCTCGATGCCCATGGCGACAAACGCGGGAGAGCAGCCGCCCACCGTTCCGCCCACAAACAGCAGGCGGCTCTCAAGCTCCACCACCAGGCCAAGCTTGCCCAGCAGGTCAAGCACCTCGGCGCGTATCTCTGCGCCCATCGTTGAGGCGCGCTCCACCGCGATGACGCCCTCGTTGACGGAAACCGGCGTGTTGGGCACGCAGGAGAGGTGCGCCACACCAGGCAGGAGCTCCTCCCACTTGGCGCAGTCCCAGCCCCAGGCAACGGAGAGCACGGCCTTGCCGGAGAGCTCATCTGCCAGCGGCCCCACGACCTCGGCGATAAGGTACGGCTTCACGGCAACAATCAGCAGGTCAGACGCCGCGACAACCTCCGCCGCACCCGAGCAGGCCGTCATGCCGCGCGCCTCGCAGCGCTCGCGCAGCGCGTCAAAGTGCCCCGCGCAGGCGCTCATCCGCCCCGCGTCCACGCCCGCGGCAATCCAGCCGTCCGCCATGGCGCTCGCCATGTTGCCAAAGCCAATGAAGCCAATCCTCATAGCTGCCCCTTCCACGATGCCTTTCGCCGCCAGTATGCCAGAGCATGCCCGCACGGACGCCTCCAACCGTGCATACGCAAAACAGCGTACATAAACGCAAGAGGCCCTTCTCGCCAACTGGGCAAACGCGGCGAGAAGGGCTCGGACAACGACCACCTAGCGCGGGCCCAAACTCCGCAATAGCGAAAAGTATTCGATATTGCGTAGTTTGGGCCCAGTTCTATTACGCAATATTGCAGTCCAGCTGAGAGGAACGTCCCTACACCAGCCTGGCGTAGTCCTGACTCTGGTGAAAAACGTGGGCTACGTAGACCTTCTCGCCTTTGACACGGTACAGAGCAAGATAGCCCTCTAGCGCTGCCTTGCGATATCCCAAGTGGGCAAGCCGCGACTCCCTGGCTGTGGGATACATCAGCGGAAACGCCTCGACCTTGGCCACAAAGCCATCGAAGGCGTCCAGCAGGTCGCCCGCTGCCGCAGGGGCACCCAGGGACTCCGTCAGATACAGCACGGCCGCCTCGAGGTCTTCCTTGGCCTCGTCGGTGACCACGACCTCACAGGCCATACTTGGCCCTCAGGCCTGCAGAGACCTCGCGCGCATCGGTCACCCTGCCGGCGGCGATATCCGCCTCGGCGCGGTCGATGGCCTGGTAGAGCTTGGCCCGAGCCGCCTCGGCGCAAAGGGCCTCGTAGCCGCTCATGGAGAGGGCGACAAACGCCTCTCGCCCGTTCTTAGTCACCAGGACCGGGCCGGCGGCATTCTGGACGGTGTCCGTGAACTCCGCCGTGTTCTTGAGCTCCTTCATGGGCACGCAGGTAGCAGGCGCCATCTTGCCATTCCCTTCTTCTCGGTAGCTTAAAAATACCACGATTGTGGTATTTCTCTAACAGCGACGAGAGGAAGTCACCCAAACTCCGTCACCGGCGGACACTTTGGCGAGAAGAACGTCCGCGGGTGACGGAGTTTGTCGCCGCCCGCGGCGCCGGCCCGCGGCGTCCGCACCGCCAGCCCGCGCTGCCAGCCCTACCCGCGGTACCTCGCCGACGGGAGGAGCTTCTCGCCAGAAAAGATGGACTCCACGGCAACCCGGTACTCCCCCACCTTGCGGGCAGACCTCACCCTGCGGCGAACGGACTTCTCGTCAGCAAACGCGCAGCTGGCGTAGAGCCACCACTCCTTCATGCGCATCACCGCGTTGCCGCCCATCTCATCCGCGTAGGCGGCAAAGAGCGCGTCGTGAAAGCGCCGCAGCTCAGCGGCCGTAAGCGGCGCGCCGCCGCAAAGCACGCGCGGCAGGGCGGGGTTGCCAAGCACGCCGCGGCCCAGCATCACGTGGCGCGTCTGCGGATACGCGCTGGTCAGGCGCCTGAAGTCATCGACATCAAAGATGTCTCCGTTGTAGGCCACGGCAAAGGGTGCCTCCTCCAGCGTCCGCCCGTAGGGCTCCCAGCGCGGCGTTCCCCGGTAGGCGTCTACCCGCAGCCTCGGGTGCACGATCAGCTCCGCCAGGGGACAGCGGCAGTAGGCGGCCAGGACCTCTCCGTACTCGTCGTCCTTCTCCACGCCGATGCGCGTCTTGACCGAGACCGGCAGGGGTGACCTCTCGCACACGTCCCGCAAAAAAGCCTCCAGCTCCCGCGGCTCCCGTAGAAAGCCCGCACCCTTGCCCTTTGAGACCACGGTGCCCGAGGGGCAGCCCGCGTTGAGGTTGACCTCGCGATAGCCCATCTGCTCCAGAAGGCCGGCCGCCCACACAAAGCGGTCAGCGTCACGGGTCAGCAGCTGGGGAACCACGTCCAGCCCCTCGTTGGCCACGGGGTCCAGCTCCTTCTTGGCGCGGCCGACAAACCCCTTGCCCACCTGCGGCGGAGCCACAAACGGCGTGTAGTAGCGGTCGAGCGCGCCAAAGCACTCGGCGTGGACACGCCTGAACACGTGCCCCGTGACCCCCTCCATGGGGGCAAGCGAAAGAATCATCCTTCTCTCCGTTCTTCTCCCCGCCATTGTGGCATGCCGGCCCGCCGGGCAGAAGCGCCGGCAGGGCGCCGAGCTCACCCGCGGGCATGCGCCGGCTCTTCTCGCCTACCTCACGAACACCATGAGCAGCGTGCCGGCAACGATGAGCGCCAGGCCGGCGCCGGAGCGGGCCGTGAGCCTCTCGCCAAACACCAGGCGAGAAAAGCCAATGGTCACGAGGATGCTCAGCTTGTCTATGGGCACCACGACGCTGGCCAGGCCATCCTGGAGCGCCTTGTAGTAGCAGAGCCACGAGGCGCCCGTGGCCAGGCCGGAGAGGCAGATGAAGAGAAACTCGCGGCGGGGGACGGCGCGGACCTCGCCCGCCTTGCCCGTCACGCCGACCATGACCCAGGACATGACCAGCACCACGATGGTCCTAATGGCCGTGCCCAGGTTGGACTCCACGCCCTCGATGCCCACCTTGCCCAGGATGGCCGTCAGGCTGGCAAACACCGCGGAGAGCACGGCGAACACCAGCCAGGAGCCTCCCTTGGACGGGGCGCCCGCCAAGGGCGCGTCTGCCGCCGCGGTCGGCTTGCGCTCGACCATCATCAGCGTGCCGGCGAGGATAAGCGCCATGGCGACGACGCTTGCCCAGCTCAGGGGCTCGCCCAGCAGCAGGAAGGCAAGGAGCATGGTGAGGACGGTGCTGGACTTGTCGATGGGCACGACCTTGTTGACGTCTCCCAGCTGGAGCGCCTTGAAGTAGCACAGCCACGAGGCACCGGTGGCCAGGCCAGAGAGGCCCAAGAACGCCCAGGTCATGGGCGCAATCGAGCCAATCTGCCCCGCCGAGCCCACCACCGCGACCATGACCCAGGCAAACGCCAGGACAACGATGGTCCTGATGGCGGTGGCAACCGTCGAGTCGGTCTCGCGGATGCCGCACTTGGCCAGGATGGCCGTGATTCCCGCAAAGAACGCCGACCCGCACGCAAACGCAACCCACATAGCAAAGCCTCCGAACCCAGAATCGCACCAAGGGCAGCGATCCAGCATAGTCCTCGCGCGTAGCGGGGGCGTAAAGAGGTGCGGCCACGGGAGTGCGCTAGCCCAGGTAGCGCCCCGTGACGCTCTGGGGGCAGGCGGCAACCTGCTCGGGGGTGCCGCAGGCCACCACGCGTCCGCCGGCCTCGCCTCCGCCCGGGCCCATGTCTATGACCCAGTCCGCGTTGGCTATGAAGTCCAGGTCGTGCTCCACGACCACAACGGTAGCCCCCTGGTCCACCAGGCGCTGGAACACGCCCAGGAGGGTCTCCACGTCGCGCGGGTGCAGGCCGATGGTCGGCTCGTCAAACACAAAGACGGCGTCCGCCTGGCCGCGGCCCATCTCGCTAGCGAGCTTGAGGCGCTGGGCCTCGCCACCAGAGAGCGCAGGCGTGGCCTCCCCCAGCGTGAGGTAGCCCAGGCCCAGGTCGCGCAGGGTCTGGAGCTTCTCGCGGGCGCGCTTGAGATCGGCCACGTGCGGCAGGGCCTCGTCCACGGAGAGGGCCATGAGCTCCGGCAGGCTGAGGCCCGGGCCGTCCGTGCCCTTCTCCACGCGCCGGACGCCTGCGGCCGCGGTGCCGTAGCGGCTTGCGCGGCAGTCCGGGCAGTCGATGTCCACGTCGGGCAGAAACTGCACGTCAAGCGATATCTGACCCGTGCCGTCGCAGGTCGGGCAGCGCAGGCGGCCCGTGTTGTACGAGAAGTCCCCGGCCTTGTAGCCCGCCTCGCGCGCGGCGTCCGTGCGCGCGTAGGCCCGACGCAGGTCGTCGAGGACGCCGCAGTAGGTTGCCACCGTGGAGCGCACGTTGGTGCCGATGGGCGTGGCGTCTATGAGGTTGGCGCGCGAGACGCCCGCGGCGTCGAGCGCCGTCACGTGGGCGGGCAGCGGCTCGCCCGCCGCCGCGGCCGCAAGCGCGGGAACGAGCGTCTCGAGCACGAGCGTGGTCTTTCCGGAGCCGGAGACGCCCGTCACGGCCACCAGACGCCCCTTGGGAACGTCCACGCAAAGCGGCCTCACCGTGTGGAGGCCGCTCGACTCAAGGTGAATGCGCCCCAGGTCAAACATGTCGTCCGCCGCGGTCCTCGGCCGGGCCCCCACGCGCTTCTCGCCGCTCAGGTACGGGCCGATGAGGGACTCCGGGCACGCGGCCACCTCGTCCACGCCACCCTGCGCCACCACGGTTCCGCCGCCCGCGCCCGCCGCCGGGCCCATCTCCACCAGGTGGTCGGCCGCCGCGAGGATGCGCGTGTCGTGGTCGACCATGACCACGGAGTTGCCGTCCGCAATGAGGTCCCGCATCACGCCCAGAAGGCCGTCCACATTGGCCGGGTGCAGGCCAATGGAGGGCTCGTCCATGACGTAGAGCACGCCCGTGGTGCGGTTGCGCACGGAGCGCGCCAGCTGGACGCGCTGCCGCTCGCCCGTGGAGAGTGTGGAGCCCGCGCGGTCAAGCGAGAGGTAGCCCAGGCCAAGCTCACGGAGCCGCCGCGCCGTTGACTGGAAGGACTCGCAGATGGAGGCCGCCATGGGACGCATCTCGACGGGCAGGCTCTTCGGCACGCCCGCCACCCAGGCACAGGCCTCGTCAAGCGTCATCTGCGCGGCCTCTGCCAGGTTGATGCCGCGCACGAGGGGGCCTCGCGCCGCGGCCGAGAGTCGCGTGCCGCCGCAGTCCGGGCACGGGCCCTCAACCAGGAACTTTGCCACGCGCCTCAGGCCCTTCTCGTCCTTTGCCTTGGCAAGAGAGTTCTCCACCGTGCGCACAGCGTTGAAGTAGGTGAAGTCCAGCTCGGCAAAGTTGTCGCCCTTCTTGGCCTTGTACAGGATGTGGCGCTTCTCGGCGGGGCCGTCAAAGACGATGGCGCGCTCCTCGGGCGTGAGCTCGCAGAAGGGCACGTTGGTGCGCACGCCCATGGCGCCGCAGACCTGCTTCATGAGGTCCCACATGAGCGAGCCCCACACCACCACGGCGCCCTCGTCTATGGACTTGCTCTCGTCGGGCACCAGCGCCGCGCGGTTGACGGTGCGGGCCACGCCGGTGCCGCCGCAGGTGGGGCAGGCGCCGCCGCTGTTGAAGGCCAGCTCCTCGGCGCCGGGACCGCGGAACTTCTGCCCGCACGCGGGGCAGGTCAGGGGCAGCTCGGCCGCCACGTTGAGGCTCGGCGGCACGTGGGCGCCGCAGTGCGGGCACACGTGGCTGCCCACGCGCGAGAAGAGCAGGCGCAGGCTGTTGAGAAGCTCGCTCGAGGTGCCAAAGGTGGAGCGCACGCCGGGCACCGCCGGGCGCTGGCGGAGGGCCAGAGCCGCCGGAACGTAGCGGACGTCGTCGACCGCGGCCTTGCCCGCCTGCGAGATGCGGCGGCGCGTGTAGGTGGAGAGGGCCTCCAGGTAGCGGCGCGAGCCCTCGGCGTAGAGCACGCCCAGGGCTAGCGAGCTCTTGCCGGATCCGGAGACGCCGGCCACGCCCACCAGCTTCCCCAGCGGGATGTCCACGCTCACGTTCTTGAGGTTGTGCACGCGCGCGCCGCGCACCTCGATGTGGTCGATGCGGTCGGGGTTCTTGGCCTGGCTCTTCTCCATGTGCTTCCTTGCCGTTGGGGTTTCTCGCCCCCAAGGGTAGCGCCGACGCGACGCGCTTGTCACGGCCGGGGATGACGGCCGAAAAATCGGTAGCAAATGCCCGAACCGTGCGGCTCGTAACGTGAGTTGGGCAGACTACACATCAAGGCTGGCGCCGACCAGGCGAGAAGGGCACTCGCCCCGCCCATCCCCCGCCCGCGCGCAGCCCACCCACCCGCGCTGGTAAAGTGGTGTCCTGCAACCATGCACAGCCGCCGCGCCGGGCGCGGCCTTCAGCGGGAGGAACCCATGACGCAGATGTCCGCCTTCGAGGTCCTTGGCCCCATCATGATCGGCCCCTCGAGCTCGCACACGGCAGGCGCCCTCCGCTGCGCGCAGACGGCCCTCGCGCTCTGCGCCGACGCGCCCGCCTCCGTCACGTTCACGCTGTGGAACAGCTTTGCCCACACCTACCGCGGCCACGGCACCGACCGCGCGCTTCTCGGCGGCATCCTGGGCTTTGACACCGACGACGAGCGCATTCGAGACTCGTTCCAGATTGCCGACGAGCGCGGACTTGCCTACCGGTTTGTCATCGCGGGCGACAACCCCGCCCTGCACCCCAACACCGTGGACATCTCCATCACCGAGGCCGCGGGCGGCACGCTTGAGGTCCGCGGCGAGAGCCTGGGCGGCGGCCTCGTTCGCCTCTGCCGCATCAACGGCGTCTCCGTGGACATCCTGGGCGAGTACGAGACGGTCTTTGTCTCCCACCGAGACGTGCCCGGAGCGCTGGCCAGCATCATCGCCTGTGTGGCGGACGACGGCGTGAACATCGCCTTCATGAAGACCTATCGCTCCGAGCGCGGCGGCATGGCCTACACCGTACTGGAGATGGACGACGCCCCGGCAGACGCCGTTCTGCAGCGGCTCTCCCAGCTCGCGCCCGTCACCTCCGCGCGGCGCATCCACATCCCCGGCGCCACCCGTCCCGGCGGCGAAGGCAGCTCGCCCTACCTGTTTGCCAACGGCCGCGAGCTGCTGGACCTCTGCAAGAAGCACGGCACTAGCATCGGCGCGGTCATGCGTCTGCGCGAGGAGTCGCTCTTCTCGCCTGGGTTTGACGAGCGCATGGCCCACGTGCTCCAGGTGATGCGCGAGTCCTCCACCCGCGCCATCGAGAACCCCCGGCCGTCGCTCGGCGGCTTCATCGGCGGAGAGGCACGGCTGTTGTCCCAGGCATCCGGCACCGCCGCGGCCTCGCTCGTGGGCGCCCCGCTCACGCAGGCCGTCACGCGCGCCATGGCCGTCCTCGAGCAGAACGCCACCATGGGCGTCATCGTAGCGGCGCCCACCGCGGGCTCCTCGGGCGTGGTGCCCGGCTGCGTCATCTCCGCAGGCGAGGCCCTTGGCGCAGGCGAGAAGGACGTCCAGCAGGCGCTCTGGTGCGCCGCGGCCGTGGGCATGCTGCTCTCCACCAACGCAAGCGTGGCCGGCGCCGAGGGAGGCTGCCAGGCAGAGGTGGGCTCGGCCGCGGCCATGGCGGCGGCAGCGCTCGCGCAGATGCTCGGCGGCACCCCCGAGCAGGCGCTCAACGCCTCCTCCATTGCCCTGGGCAATCTGCTGGGCCTTGCGTGCGACCCCATCGGCGGCCTGGTGGAGGTGCCCTGCCAGAACCGAAACGCCATCGGCGTGGCCTGCGCGTTCACCGCGACGCAGCTCTCGCTCGCGGGCATCAAGGCGCCCGTCCCCTTCGACGAGGCGGCGGACGCCATGCTGCGCGTGGGCCGCATGCTCCCCCTTGAGCTGCGCGAGACCGCCCTCGGCGGCCTGGCCACCTGCCCCAGCGTCTGCTCCGGCTGCGGAGCCTCTTGAGGACGTTGCCGTTGAACATGGCGTCGAGCGTGGCCTTCATGACGTCGGCACCGGCTCCAGCCCGTCCAAGTTCCCCGACACCGGTGACGACAGCCTCCTCGGCAGGCTGCCGAGGAGCTAGCCGGACGCCAAAAACATGCGACCCGGGCGTTGCCTACCGAAAAAGCGGCAGGCAACGCCCGGGCCTTTTTGCCCTTCTCGTCTGCCAGCTGGGCAAACGTTGCTAATTTGACAGGTCTCCCAAGAGCCCCGCTTCCGTCACGCTCGGACACCACGTCGCCGCAGGACAGAGGCGATAAGGACGCCAGCTCCGGCGATGCCCACGAGAGGAGCGACGAGCGTTTGTACCCCCCTACCGCGGTTTCTTGCCGCGCAGAAGCGCGTCCCGCTGGAAGAGGTTTCTGCGCGCGGGACGGTCTTCTCGACATTTGCGCAGCTTTCCCTTCCAGCGGAACAAAAAACCGCGCGCCGAGAAGCCCTTCGAAGCCCTCGCGCACAAACGCCTTCCAGCGGATGGCAAATCTGCGCGCCGAGAAGTTCCACTCCATGACGCAAACGCCGGAGGTCAAACAGCGCCCGCGGCGGACGCGCAGCCAGCACTCATCCTCGCTCGCATGGTGGGCCTCAAGCCAGGCGCGAAACTCCTGTCGGCTGGACGCTATGTTCACATTGGCTGGCATGGCTGTCCCCGCCCCTACCTCTACGACATGCACATCTGCATTACGCCGAAGCGCTTCTCGAACGAAGCTTTGAATGCGGCCAGCATGGCAACCTGTGAAATTGCGCCGCTCTCCGGCAGGAGTTTCTCCCGCACCGCCATCGTCTCCGGCAGGTCGAGGTTGTACCGATGCGCGCGACCCGACATCGGGTAGCACCGGGTGTCCAGCCTCTCAATGGTTTCCTCCGCCTGCGGCGTCAGCTTGTTCGCATGCCATTAGCCGCCTGTGCTTGCGACAAAAAGTAGCATGAGACAAACTCTTTCGCCATCAGAGGCGGCTTCACGTGCGCAGGAGATTATGAGCGCCAGCACCTGCAGCCCTATTCGTGGAGCGCGAGGCAATGGACAGGCTGCTTTTAAAACAGCGCGCGATGGCTTCTACGACATCTACCATGAAAATCCGCGCGGAGCGGACTGCGCCATGATCGGCCTGTTTGGGGACGACCCAAACGACTACATGGCAAAGTGCGGTGCAAAGTGGCTGCTGGCCCACGGGAACATAAAAGTCGACATCATGGGGATGAGCGCGGCTGGAATGGAGGCACTGGCAGCGGCGTCGTATTTCCCGGACATCACGCTGACCTTCGGGCTAACGGCCAGCGACTTTGTGTGGCAGGGATTCGAGCAGGGCAAGAGGGACGGCTGCAGGGAGTGGCCCGTGCCTGGCGCCTCCACGCTCTCTTATCGTGGAAAGCCGCTTCCGTACATGCCGTTTGCCTACGAGCACCCCACGTATTGGAAGAAGGTCGAGGAGGAGACCAAGGGCTCCGGGGACTTTCAGCGCTCCACCTGGCTGTTCATTGATTCAGAGAAGGACCGTCCGCACCCAGAGGACGAGATGATCAAGATCGAGAACATCCAGGGCAAGCTCGTTCTCATCGGGGCGGATGACGACGGCCTGTGGGAGGCGGGAAAGTACGTGCGGCGCATGGACCAGCGCCTCAGGCAGCGTCCGCACGCTTGCGATTACGAGGCGGTTGCCTACACGTATGGCACCCACTTCGTGCTGCCCGAATCCATGCTGAGGATTGCGCTGCCAATTGGCCTGAAGTTCGTCATGCGATTCCTATTCCGCTCCGCCAAAGAGCATCCTGACGAGTGCGAGGCCACGAGAATAGACGTAGACAGAAGGCTTTCGGCTGCGCTGCGCGAATGGGCTAGGGCATAGGCCAAACTGCTAATCATCAAAGCGCCGCGAGGGTTGCCCAGAGGTTGCCCGAAAAAGAAAGCCCCCAACCGTTTCAGCAGGTCAGGGGCTTGAAATGCACTCGTATGAGCTACTCCCACTCGATGGCTTCGGTTCTGCCGTCCCGTCATTCCAGATACACCAAGTTTTCCGCGGCATCTTGAAGCGAGTACCGCCGAATGACGCGACAGTACATGGTCGGCCCCTCTACGACGATCAGCGCCGGCACATTCCGCTCGCTGGTCTCACCTCTCCAATCGTCCGCGGCGTTCCTCGTCGTGCCGCTGGTTCTTCTCGCCGCCGCCTCCGATGGCCTCGCGGAAGGCTTCAGCCCAATCTCCGCCATGGGGGTCTTCCTTGCTGCCCTCATGGTGAGCGGCGGTAACGAGGAACTGGGTTGGCGAGCGGTCCTGGAGCCTGAGCTTGGGCGAAGAATTCCTTTTCCGCGGCCTGCCTCGCCACCGGGGCGATTTGGGGCCTGTGGCATCTGCCGCTGTGGTTCACGCAGGGCGCCGGGAGGGAGACGGCCCCGTTTCTTGCCTTCGTGGCCCTCGCCGTGCTCCTCTCGTTCTGGCTGTCGGCGCTCTATCGCGCGGGCGGGTGCGCCTTCTCCTGCTGCCTTCTCCATGCGTTGGCGAACACGCTAATCGGGGTGCTTTCACTCTCAAGCATTTCGCTCGTGATAGCCACGGCACTCGCCCTCACGGGACTCTCGTTGGCCGCTTTCCGACGCGGGCTCCCAATCGAAGAGGCCTGCGACGGAAGACCGGAATGACCCACTACGTGAATTAGGTGAGGCCGCGCTGGCGAACGGTCACAGACAGGCGAGCACCTTGAACCGGAACGCCGTTCCGATCCAGGGTGCTCGGTTTTTCTATATGTGGACAGGCGTGCAAGAGGGGGCACGAGAAGCGGGCCTGAGGACCCCACCCCCACTCGACCGCGCTGACGGGCTTCGGCGTGAGCTCGTGGTGAATGCGACAAATACCGGGGACCTCGTCCTTTTACAGCCGCTCGATATGACAAAGGGACTGCCGCTTTGTCACGTTCGGACTTACTGTCCGCTCTTCGCGAGCGCCTGCTCGATTAGCTTGTTGAGCGCATCACGCTGCTCGGCAGAGTTGATGCCGCCCATGATCGGCTCTCCCACGATGTTGCCATCCTGGTCGATCACGTAGGTGGTCGGGAAAGAGTACAGGTTGGAGGTGAACTTTCCGGCCTCGCTATCCGACTTAAACCAGATATTCTTGTACGTTATGCCCTTCTTGCTCAGCACGTCTTTTGCATTTTCAATCTCATCCTTGTTGCCATCGAGCGTAAAGGAATTGACGCCCACGACCTGGCCGCCCTTTGCGGCAAGCTCCTTGTTGAGCTCTTCCAGGTCGCCCAGCTCGCCCACGCACGGCTTGCAGGTGGTAAACCAGAAGTTCATGACGGTGACCTTGTTCTTGGAGAACAGCTCGTCGCTGTTTACATCGTTGCCGTCCAAGTCCTTGCCCTTAAAGCTGGGGAACTTCGTCTCCCCGCTCTCGCCGTTGGTCATACCCGCGGTCGAGGCATCAACGCTCTCCCCCTCGCCGGGCGTGCTGCCACATCCGGGGAACTCCTTCTCCAGCGCCATGAGCTTGTCCTCGATCTCCTTGACCTGCTGCGCGCCGGCCTTAAGCGTCTTAAGCTCGTCAGCCGCAAACTGATCCTTGGCGCCCTCGATGGTATCGAGCAAGAAGTCACCGTAGTTCTTGCCGTCCTCAATCATGGGGGTGTCTTTGTTGGCCGCAAGGAACACCTTTTCCCATAGGGCGTTATCGCTCGCAAAGATCTCGTTTTCCTTTTGCAGCAGCTGCTGATACAGCTCGGCCGCCTCCTCGGCACTTGACGGCTTTTGCGCTATGAGCTCGGCAATCTGCGCATCGCCGCTCGTAGCATCCTTCGCGTCGCCCTTGGGGGCAGAGCACGCCGCGAGAGTCAGCGCCAGCACGGGCAGCATCAACAGAGCCGCAATTTTTGACAGTTTCATGGTTCCTCCGTTTATATCGAAACTTATATAGGTACCTATTTGTTTTCGCAGGCTTGCGTGGACTGCGCGGGTTTGTCGCCCGTCACACCCAGCCCATAGCGAAAGCTAATAGCATCGACGGGGCACGCGCCCACGCATTTGCCGCAACGAATGCACTCGGCATGGTCGGGCGTACGCGTAACGTCCACGTCCATCTGGCACACCCTGGCGCACTTGCCGCACGAGACGCATTTACAATGATCGACCCGAATCCCCAGCAAAGACACCTTGTTCATGAGCGCATAAAACGCACCGAGGGGGCAAATCCATTTGCAGAAGGGGCGGTAGAACAGCACGCTCAGCACCGCAACCACAATGAGGATCGCGAGCTTCCAGGAAAAGAGCTTTCCCAGCGCGGAGCGGATTCCCACGTTCATGATGGACAGCGGAATCGCGCCCTCGAGCACACCCTGCGGGCAGATGTACTTGCAAAAGAACGGGTCGCCCATGCCCACATCGTTGACTACCAGAACGGGCAGTAGCACCACGGCAAACAGCAGCACGGCGTACTTGATGTACGTGAGCGGCTTGAGCTTTTTCGTCGAGAGCTTTTTGCCGGGAATCTTATGCAGAAGCTCTTGCAGCCATCCAAACGGGCATAAAAAGCCGCATACAAAACGTCCCAGCAGTACGCCGATCAGAATGAGCGTTCCGGTGACGTAATACGAAAAGCTAAACTTAGACGAGCCCACCACCGACTGAAACGACCCGATGGGGCACGCACCCGAGGCCGCCGGACACGAGTAGCAGTTGAGGCCCGGCACGCAGACGGCTTTGCCCGCTCCCTGGTAGATACCGCCCTTGGCAAAGTTAGGCAGGTGAATATTGGTCGCAAGCGTCGCCGCCGCCTGAATCAATCCGCGAAATCTCGCCAAAAGATGCGATGCAGTGTTTTTTCTTTTATCCAATTCCGATACACTCCAAGCAAAGCCTGATTGCCTTGGCCAGCACGGCATCTGCCTCGCCGCGCATAACGCCAAAGCACACCATGGCTACCCCAACGATCAGCAAAGCCACCTGCGCCACAGGCTTAATCGCTTTGAACAATCTGACCACTCCTTTCGTTTCGCGACCCATTGGACCATACCGACTATAAAATCCGTGTTAAGCGCGAATGACTATGCAAGGAGAACGTTATGCGCATCTTGGTCGTCGAGGACGAGCGGGCGCTGTGCGATGCAATCGCACGCAGCCTGCGCAACTTGGCCTATAGCGTCGACTGCTGCTACGACGGGCAGCAGGCCCTCGACCTGCTCGATGTCGAGACCTTCGATCTTGTCGTGCTCGACCTCAATCTCCCCCGTGTCGACGGCATGACCGTGCTCAGGCAACTTAGAAATACCGATTGCGAGACCAAAGTACTCGTGCTCTCGGCACGTGGCGAGGTCGCCGACAAGGTGGCGGGGCTCGATGCCGGCGCCAACGACTACCTCACCAAGCCGTTCCACCTTGACGAGCTGGCGGCACGCATCCGCAGTCTCACGCTTAGGCGCTTTACGCAAAGCGATGTTGTCCTCACCTGTGGATCGTTGAGCTTTGATACCAAGGCGCGCCTCGCCTCCGTGGGCGACGTGCCCCTATCCCTCACGCGCAAGGAGACCGGCATCTTGGAATACCTGATGCTTAACCA
>CAJMPT010000012.1 GCA_905215465.1 uncultured bacterium
GCCATTGGGCGGCAAATCGCGCGCGAGACACCCCTGTCACCACAAAACTCACCTACGTTTGCGTCTTAATATGGACTTGGCAAGTAGCCACCCCTTTTGGCTCTCTGCCAACTAGGGAAACGCTGCCTGAAATGGCAGGCTACTCGGAAGCTCTGATTTAAGACGCAAACGTAGGCGAGTTTTGTCGGATGCGGGGCAAAAGCCGGCCGTCAACAAGGCCAAGCGGCCGCCTTTGCGGCGTATCATCGACCGGGACTAACCGATAACCCCGGAAAGGCACGGCTATGGCAGACGCGGGGCAGACGCGGGGCAGACGCCTGGCGAGAAGGACCATTCGCTCAAAAACGATATCCCCGAGGGCTTCACCCTAACATTTGCCCTGGTAGACGCCGTACCCGTGGCGCTCTTCTGCGCAAGTACGGCCGTCCTTGGCGCCCGCGTCCAGAGCCCGCTCTTTGTGACGGGCGCCGCCGTGGCATTTGCGGGCGGGGCCGGCAAGGTCTGCTGGAAGCTTCTCATAGCCCTAGCGCACAAGAACGTCTTCTGGCTCAGCCGCCAGATGCGCTTCGTCATGCCCGTGGGCCTCCTGCTCCTGGTGGCCGGCGCCATTGCGCACGTCAATGCGGCGGTGGCCGCGCTTGCCGGCCTGACCAGGCCGCCGAGTGTAGCGCTGCTGCTAGCCTAAACCCGAATACACCTCCTCGCCACTCCTTGTCATCCATCAATAATCAAATGAGAAGGACCTCATGACCGAATACAGGCTGCTCGCACTCGATATGGACGGAACGCTGCTGGACTCCAGCAAGCAAGTGCCCCCCCGGACGGCAAGGGCCCTCGAGCGTCTGGCCGCAATGGGCGTGGCGGTGGCCTTCTCCACCGGCCGCGGTCCCGCCGAGCTCTCGGACTACGTGCCTGACCTGCCGTTTATTCGCTATGGATCCTGCATCAGCGGCGGTCTGGTGTATGACTTCTCGGCGAAGCGCACCGTCTTCGTGCGTCCCTTTGAAACCGGCCTTGCCCTCGATGTGCTGGCCGTGGCCGCCGAGGAGCAGCCGATGGTCCACATCCTGACCACCACGCAAAGCATTGCCGCCGCCGAGGCCCTCCCCCACATGGCAGACTTCCACATGGGCACCTACCAGCAGATGTTCGACCGAATCTGCAGGCCCGCCGAGAACATGCCGACCTTCGTGCGCGCCCAGGAGGGCACCGTCTGCAAGATCAACCTGTATCACCGCGACGCAGCCGCACGTGAGCGGACCCGCATGCGCCTTGAGGCCGCGGGCCTCGCCGTCCAGACCGCCTACGCCGAGACGACCTCCCTCGAGGTCTCCCCCGCCGGCGTGAGCAAGGCCGAGGGGCTCCTTCGGCTCTGCGGCTACCTGGGCATCACCGTCGAGCAGGCCGTCGCCGTGGGAGACGCCCCCAACGACACCCAGGCCCTTCAGGTGGCCGGCCTCCCCGTGGCCATGGGCAACGCCACGCCCGGCATCAAGGCACTGGCCAAGATGGTCGTCGCGGACAACGACCACGACGGCATAGCCGAGGTGGTCTCCCAGGTCTTCGGCGTCACCGCGTAGCCGTCGCTACTCCTCCACCAGCTCCGCCAGCCAGACGTTCAGCGTGTCCACCTCGGGGCAGCAGAACTTGGCCGTGCCGGGTGCGTTTCCGGGGACGGTCCCGCCGTAGCGCAGGATGTCGATGTAGGGAAAGCCCACATGGCAGGCCATGGAGCACATGCGCCCGCGGTCCCGGTCAAAGTCAAAGACATCACCGGGCTTGTGGCCGTGGTGACAGCGGCACGTGCCAAGCTGGTCCACGCAGGTGATGCGGATGCGTGGGCGCTTCCCGCGCGGGGCGCCCAGCGGCTTGAGCTCGGCGTCCGCGCCACCGGTCGCGCCGTCGCCGGCAGCCCCGCCGACCGCCACGCACTTCTCGCCGTCTGCGCTACTCACCGTCGACCACGTCCAGGCAGGCCTCGATGGGCAGTCCGGCGGACTTGTCCTCTTGGTCGGCATTGCGCGAGATGAGCTCGGAGACTACGCGCATGGCGTCGGCCGTGGCGCGCTGCAGTGACCAGCCGGCCATGACGCGACCGAGCAGCACCGACGAGAACGTGTCGCCCGTGCCGGGGAAGTAGACCGGGATGAGCTCGAACGGAATGGAGAAGTGCTCGCCGGCCACGTGGTCGTAGCCAATGACGGCGTTGGCACCGTCCACCTTGGCGCTCGTGACCACGACGGACTTGGCGCCCAGCTCGCGCATGGCGTCCACCAGGGCGCGGGCCTCCTCGGAGGTGATGCCGTCCTTCATGGGGGTGTCCGTGAGCAGGCAGGCCTCGGTGTAGTTGGGCACCGTGTAGTCCGCGCAGGCCACGAGGTCGCGCATGAGGCCGATGGTGGACTCGGGCACGCCCGCGTAGAGCCTGCCGTTGTCTCCCATGATGGGGTCCACGAAGACCTTGGTGCCCTTAGCGG
This sequence comes from uncultured bacterium, assembly GCA_905215465.1. Lineage (GTDB taxonomy): Bacteria > Actinomycetota > Coriobacteriia > Coriobacteriales > Atopobiaceae > Paratractidigestivibacter. The sequence continues at coordinate 2,478 of CAJMPT010000012.1, forward strand.
CGCGTCTGTGGCAGAAGTCGGAGATGATGCGCGCCTCCTCCTCCGTCACGATGAAGCCGGTCGAGATGGCGTCGAACTCAAAGCCCAGCTCCTCCCAGATGGCCAGGCTCTGGCGCACGTACTCGGTGGTGTCATGGATGTAGAACTTGGGGTAGTTGAGCGTGTCGGAGACAAGCGCCGTGGGCAGGTTGTGGATGCGGTAGCCCATGTGGGACAGCACTGGCAGCATGGCAGAGAGCGCCACCTTGCCGTAGCCGCACATGTCGTTGATCAGCAGGAGCTGGGTGTTGTTCATCGGGTTCCCCTCGGGTCTGGGCGACGCGGGGACGCGCCGCAGTCCTCCCAGTCTAGCGCAGGGCCTGGCACGCGGTGCGGGCGCGGCCCGTGGCGGGGCATAATGCGACCGAGGGACACTGCAAGAGAGAGGATTTTCATGAAGGTTCTACTGGTCAACGGCAGCGCCAAGGTGAACGGAAACACCGCGCGGGCGCTCGCCGAGGTGGCGGGCGCGCTTGAGGCCGACGGCATTGAGACCGAGGTCTTCCAGCTGGGTGCCAAGCCCATCAGGGACTGCATCGACTGCCAGCGCTGCCGCACGCAGGGCGGAGGCTGCGTCTTTGACGACGACGTGGTGAACAGGCTCATCGCTGCCGCGCGCGAGGCCGACGGCTTTGTGTTTGGCTCGCCCGTCTACTATGCGCACCCGTCCGGCCGCATTCTGAGCGCGCTTGACCGCGCGTTCTACGCCGGCGGCGACGCCTTCACGCACAAGCCGGGCGCGGTGGTGGCCGTGGCGCGCCGCGGCGGCACCAGCACCACCTTTGACGTGCTCAACAAGTACCTGACCATCAACCAGATGCCCGTGGTCTCCTCCACGTACTGGAACAACGTCTTTGGCCGCAACCCCGGCGAGGCCGAGCAGGACGCCGAGGGTCTGGCCACCATGCGCAACATCGGTCACAACATGGCCTGGCTGCTGCGTTGCATCGAGGCCGGTAGCGCCGCAGGCATCGAGCCGCCCGCAGCCGAGCACTCCCACACCAACTTCATCCGCTAGACGGCGCGCCCGGCGAGAAGCGCTTCTCGCCAAACAAAGCGCCGCCCGGCCACTGGCAGCCGGGCGACTTGCATCGCCGCGAGCAAGGCGTTCTCATCCCAAATCGACGTTTTGGAGCCTCCGAAGGGTCACTTTTGTCGATTTAGGATGAGAACGGTGGACCAGCGCCCGGCTTACACGCCGTAAGCATCCAGCGGGACTTCGTCTACGGGAGGCTCCTCAGCCGGCGACTCAACGTCAATCAACGGCGCGTGATCACGAGGTACGCCAAATACCTCCAGCAGCCGACTAAACTTCCAGTTGTCCGCAACGTCCGCAGGCGAGAAGCGCAGCACCGCGTCGCAACTCGCCGTGACACGAGACTCGCGCCGCCGCTCGTCGCGCATGACCTCAAGGGCGGACTTTCCACCGGTCATCTTGGGGTTCACGTACTTCTCGCCGCCGTCGAGCTCTCCAACCAGAATCCGGCCGTCAGGCAGGCGCCAGAGGAAGTCGACAAAGTACTCGCTGCCGTCGACCGGGTCCTCAAACCGAACCTGCAGCTCGGGCTTGACAAATCCCAGCTCCCACATAGCCGCGCGGGCAATCGACTCTCCCCCACTGCCGCTGCGAGAGTCCGCAAACGCCGCAACCCGCCTCGCCTTGACGGCCCCTCGAAAGCCTCCCGGCAAGTCCTCGAGGTACTCAGCGAACTCTTCTTTGGAGAAGAGCCCCTTTGCTATAAGAGAGTCAACTACTGCAACGGCATTCCTAAAGGTCATCCTTCTCGCGCAGTCCAGCGCCGTCCTCAGCGGAGAGGTCGTCCAGATGCCGTCGTTGTACGTCCCGTAGGCATCCGACTCATTGGCGTATCTACCGCGCACCTTGCCGCCAAGAAGCGATTTGCGACCACTCAGGGACACCACCTCGATGGGGTCAAGGCATGACCAGCTCACCGATGCCCCAAGTACAAGCGCCGCCGATGAGCCGCAAAAGACCCATCCCGGCCTCAACCGAGAAAGGCCACAGATCTTGTGCATGGCCTGTTGCTCCGGGTTCAAGCCCTCCCAATACTCCGCTCGCGCATAGAGGCCGGGAAGCGGCTCCACGACCTGCCCCAGCTTACGACGGCGCTCCAGGTCCTTGTGGACAAGCTCGCTGTAGGAATGAAGGCAGGCGCCGCGAGACTCCGCCTCGGCGAGAGACAGCTCAACCTGCGAATCGACTTCCCTGCCCACTTCGCACCTCCCGTTAGGCCTCTCTAGATAGCCGTTCTCATCATAAATCGACGTATTAAGGCCTCCGAAGGGTCACTTTTGTCGATTTAGGATGAGAACGGCCACCGGGTCCATCGGGTCCGCCGGGCGCATCCATGCAGGCAACACCCTCGAGCTCCAGCAGGCGGCGCTTGACGTCGAGGCCGCCGGCAAAGCCGGTGAGGCTGCCGTCGGCGCCCACGACGCGATGGCAGGGCACTATGACGCAGAGACGGTTTCTGCCCACGGCGGCACCGACGGCCCGGGCGGACTGCCGTCGCCCGAGCCGCGCCTCAAGCTCGCGGGCCAGCGCCCCGTAGCTGGTCACGGTACCGTACGGCACGCGGAGAAGCTCCTGCCAAACGGCGCGCTGGAACTCGGTGCCATCCGCCTGGAACGAAAGCTCGAACGGCAGGGGCCTCTCGCCGGCAAAGTAGCGACCGAGCCAGTCGCGCGCGGGACCAAACGCGGCCAGGGCGTCGTCGGGCACCAGAGCGGCCGCGGCGCCCCGGCCCAGGTTGCGGTCGCGCTCAAACCAGCAGCCGGTCAGCACGTCCCCGTCGGACGCCAGCGTGAGCCGCCCGATGACCCCGGTCTCAAATGTCGTGGAGAAGCGCATGCGGCCCGGCTACTCTTCGAGCGCCTCCGCCGGCTCGGCAGCGTCGGCCTCGACGGCCCTGGGCTCCTTCTTGGAGCGGTCGAACTCCTCGCGCGTGAGGACGTCCTCGATGCGCAGGTTGACGCCGGCGACCTCGAGGCCCGTCATGCCCGTGACCTGCTTGACCACGGCCTTCTTGACATCCTCGAAGACCTGCGGCGCGTAGGCCCCGTACTCGATGAGCACGGAGATGTTCACGCGCACGGCGCTCTCGGGCGTGACCTCGACGGAGACGCCCTTCTTGGTGTCGCTCGCGCCAAAGGCGTCCTGGACGCGGTTGAACCAGCTGCCCTTCATGCCCACGACGCCGGGGACGTCGCGCATGGCCAGGGCCACGATCTTCTCGATGACGCCGTTGGAGAAGGTCAGGGAGTCCTCGGAGTCCTCGTCCTCGTCCTCGTCGCCGGCGGCAAGGTCGATGCCGGTGCCGGCAGGCTCGATGGCGGCAAGCTCGGCGTCCTCGATGGCCTCGGGCTCAACGACCTGCTCGGCCTCGGTATTCTTGTCCTCGCTCATGTGTGCTCCTTGCCTCTAGAGGGCGCGTGCGCCCGAACGTTTACTGGTTGTTTGAGAAGAGCCTCTGCAGGGCCCTGATGAGCTTGGGGTCCCCGTCGACGAACTGGCCGAGGGCCACGCCCGCCACCACGAGCACCACCACGATGAGGGTCTTGAGGATGCCGAAGGCCAGCAGCGCCACGGCCGCAAGCAGGCCCAGGACGCCACCCCAGAAGGCGTTCTCGTGCCCGGGGAAGGTCTTGCTCACCCACGCGGAGACGCGCGCGAAGCCCGTGGCCTCGGGGGCGCCGGAGGGCGCAGGTCCCTGGCCGCAGGCTGCCTTGCCGGTGCCGCCCTGGGCGCCCGCGGCCTTCTGGCCTGCCGCGGAAGCGTCTGAGGGCGCCGCCCCCAGTTCCACCTTGGGCTTGGGTGACTTCTCGCTCTCTGCCATGCCTATGCCTCCCTCGCGCCGTCATGGGAAGCACCCATGGGCACCGTGATCTCGCTGGTAGAATCCGCCGCGGCAGACGCGGGCTGCGCCACGGGGGCGCCTTCGGCCTGGCTGGCCAGTGCGTCCCCGTCCTCGGCCGGAGCCGCCTGGACGGCCGCGGTGAGGGTCTCGGGCTCCACGAACTCCAGGCTCACGTCCTCGAGCTTGTCGCCGCAGACGGCGGCAAGGCCCAAGCAGAGCTCCTCGTGAAGCTCGGCGCCCTTCTCCACCACGTCAACGGACTCGTGCGGGAGCACCCTCACATGCACGCGGACGTGGCCACGCGGCTTTGCCGAGACGCTCACGCGGGCGGCGACGCAGGAGCCGTCAGCCTCCACAATGTGTGAGGCCTGCGACGCAATGGCCGCACGCGTGACGGAGATGACCCCGCCGTCGACGGTGGTGACCTCGACGGTCTTGACGTGGCGAGAGAAGAGCGCGCGCAGCAGCGTCACCACGAGGCCCACGGCCGTGATGCAGAAGCAGACCTCGAGGGCCACCCAGTACGCGTTGACGACCATGAGGGCGCTTGCCACGTTGGTCCAGGGGCCGACCCAGGTGAGCCCCAGCGCCGCAAGCGTGAAGATGCCCGCGAGCGCCCAGACTGCCAGGCACAAGCGCTTGAAACCACCCATGACTACCCCCTGCCTAACGACATTGCCATCTGACTAGCATACCCCTCGGTCCGGACGCTTACTCGGACCGGCCCTCGATGGCGGTCTGCCCCTGGTCCGCGTCGCCGTCGTCCGCGCCAACGGTTGCCGCGCGGACAAAGACGATGCCCAGCACCGCAGAGGTCAGAGAGCCCACCAGGATGGCGCACTTTGCGGCCATGACCTCGGAGGCGGAGGCAAACGCCAGGCCCGAGATGAGGATTGACATGGTGAAGCCCAGGCCGCCCATGATGCCCACGGCCGCCACCTGCACCCAGTCCATGTTCTTGGGGAGCTTGGCAAAGCCAATCTTGACCAGCAGCAGCGTCACCGAAATGATGCCGAGCGGCTTGCCCAGGACGGCGCCGAAGAAGACGCCGCGGGTCACCGGGTCCATCACAATGGCGCCGAAGTCGGCGCCCACCAGGCGCAGCTGCGCGTTGACGAAGGCAAACAGCGGCAGGATGAGGAAGTTCACCGGAGTAGAGATGTAGTGCTCCATGCGCTGCAGGGGCGGCGTGACGTGGTGCATGACGCGCTCCACGCGCATGGCGGTGTGGGTGAAGCCGTTCTGGCCCAGGACGTGGAGGCCCTCGTCGTAGACCTCGTCGAGGTCCTGGGCGCGGTTCTGCAGCCAGTCGGAGAGGTCGGAGAGGCGCACGTCAGACTTGCTGGGCAGGGCAAAGGCCAGGATGACGCCGGCCAGCGTGGCGTGGATGCCGGAGTTGTACATGCAGAACCACAGCGCCAGGCCAACCAGGGCGTAGGGCTTGAGCGAGTAGACGTGGGCGTGGTTTAAGCCCCACAGGACCACGATCACGATGCCCGAGGCGGCGCACCACGCAACGTCCGGGGACTGGCCGTAGAACAGGGCGATGACCACGATGGCCAGAATGTCGTCGGCGATGGCGAGGGTCTGGAAGAAGACCTTGGTCTCGGACGAGATCTTGTCGCCAAGGAGGGACACCACGCCCAGCGCGAAGGCGATGTCGGTGGCGATGGGCACGGCCCAGCCATGGGTCTGGCCGCCCCAGTTGAGCACCAGGTAGATGAGGGCGGGGAAGCACACGCCACCCACCGCCGCCAGCATGGGCAGAGCCGCCTGGCGCGGACGGCGGAGCTGGCCCACCGTCATCTCGTACTTGAGCTCGATGCCCACCAGCAGGAAGAAGATGGCCATCAGGAAGTCGTTGACAAAGGACTCCACGCTCATGGCGATGAGGTGCGTGCCGATGCCAATCTCGAGCGGCTCGCGCAGGAACTCCTCCACCGCCTCAAAGGCCGGTCCGTTTGCCACCACGAGGGCCAGCAGCGCCGCGCCGACCATCACCGCCGCGGCTATGGTGCCGTTGGAGGCTATCTCGTGCAGGACTCCCCTGCGCTCGGTACGCTTGATGACCGCGGGCTCCTCGTAGATGCTCTGTGCCATTTCTGCCTTTCTGTCAGTCGGCTGGCGAGAAGTGCCTCTCGCCGGGGAGTTCTATCTCCGCTCGTCCTGGAGCGCGAGCGTCTGCTCGACGTAGACCTTAGCCGTAAGCGACGCCACGGCCGCCTCGAGCACGTGCGCGAGCTCGGCAGGGGCCTCAGTGAGGCGAGGCTCGGCCGCCGGGGCGCCGTCGCAGAAGCGCTGCGCCAGCGACTGCTCCAGCAGGGCCACGACCTCGTCATACAGCGCGGAGACGTCCACGTCAGACCTATCAATCATACCCATCATGCTGGCGATCTGCCCTATGGAGTAGACGCGCTTCATGGCCGTGACAAACAGCAGCGACGCCACGTGGCGGCGGGTGTAGCGCTTGCGGCGCGGCGCCGGCACCACCTTCTGCTTGACGTAGTTGTTGACCATGGAGCCCGTGATGGCGACCTCTCCGGGAAGCATCACGGGGGCGAGCTCGCCGGCCACGATGGCCAGTACCTGGTCCAGGTAGAGCTCGATGCGCGGCAGCTCCGAAATGCGCGATATGTGAACGTGCGCCATGCGCTCAGGGAGCGGGAGTCGGGAGGCCTCCGCGGCCGCCGCCTCGTCTTTGTTGACGTGTGCCATGCGCGTGCCCTTCTCGCCGGGTTGGCGTTGGTGTGTTCCTCATGCACCTAGTATCAAATACTAGGTATAACGGTTATAGTCACTCTAGAAGGATACCCCACGCCCCCGGGCGCGGGCAGTCACGGGGAGAAACGCATGAACCAGCAGCGAATCTGCGTCATCACGGACACGGGCACCGACACGCCGGCGGACTTCTGCGCCAAGCACGACGTGCGCGTGGTGCCGCTGCGCGTCAACTACTCCGACGGCAGTTCCTACGAGAGCGGCGTGGACATCACCACGGACGAGGTCGTGGCCCGCTTTGGGCAGGAGGTGCCCAAGACCTCCCTGCCCTCCCCCGAGCGCATTGCCGATGCGTTTGCCCAGGCCAAGGCCGACGGCTACGTTGCCGCCGTCTTTGTGAGCATCTCCAGCGGCCTCTCCGCCACGTGCGAGACGGCCCGGATGGTGGCCCGCACCATGGAGGACTTCCCCGTGGCCGTGGTGGACACGCGCAGCATCGGCGTGGCCGCCGGGCTGGTGGTCATGGAGGCCGTGCGCCAGATAGAGGCCGGCGTGCCCTTCTCGTCGCTGCCCGCCATGCTGGAGATCACGGCCAAGAGCACCAGCGTCTTCTTTGCCGTGCGCGAGCTCTCCTTCCTGCGCGCGGGCGGGCGCATCAGCGAGGCCGCCTACCGCCTGGGCTCCGTGCTCAACATCAAGCCGGTCTTTACCTGCGACGAGGAGGGCCACTACGCCGTGCGCAAGAAGGCCCGCGGCTGGGGACGAGCCCTGGACGCCGAGGTGGCGCTCATCGAGGAGCTGGCACGCAGGTACCCCAAGGTGAGGCTGGCCATCAGCTGCACGGGCGCCTGCGCCGACGCCTACCCGGAGCTTGAGGCAAACCTTCGCCGCCAGATTCCCAACGCAGTCGAAATCGTGCGAAGCGACATCTCACCCGCGCTGCTGGTGCACACCGGCCCTGACCTTATTGGCCTGGCCGTACAGGGACTGTAGACGAGAAACGCTGCCACTCCCAAAGCCGCCGTCCTCCCGTCAAACCGAACTCTCATCCTGAATCGCAGAACCAGTCCCACAAATGCGGGCAGTTTTGCGATTCAGGATGAGAGTTCATCCCTCTGGGTCATCAGTCGCCAAATGGCACCTTAGATATAGCGATAATGACCTATTGACTGGAAATCTTTCCTCAAGTAAAGTTCTTTCCAAGAGGATCCGCCTACCGTAAGACATTGGTTTTGTGGCTAGGAGGAATGACGACTCGCAAGTTGACCCGAAGAGATTTTCTCTCTGCAACACTTTGCACCGCATCGACCATCGCTCTGATGAATTGTCCCTCCATCGCCCTTGCTGGCGAGCCATCGGAATGGGATTATCTAACCGAGGATGAGATTAGATCCCGCATCCAAATAATTAATAAGAGCTACTCAGTCGGTGAGTTGCTTTCAGATGAAGATGCTGCCTTTATTTTAAGGTTTGGAACAAAACCGAATGCCCCGCAAACAAGGGGGCAAGAGGGGCGTCTCAACATCAGCGGTAGCAGGTACGGAAATACCATCAGCGGTACGGGGAGCCTTTACTACCGAGAGGATGGCTTCTGGAAGACGTATGGTTCTGACGCAACCATCAGAGTTACTGCGGGAAGTACTCCAAAGTCAATGAAACTGACTATCTCCTGCGTGACCTATGGCGTTCTAGGTGAAGGTGGCCTTATTCAGACCTACAACGACTCAGTAAGTGCCTCCTGCAGCAATAAGTCTGTCTTCTACTGCAATCCGCAGGATCGTTTTTGGGCAACGGCAGTAACCTACGCGCTCTCTGCGAAACTCGACGTAACCACTGCCTCTGGAAACTATTTCACCCTGTTGGCAAGCTAGCCTCCCAAGAATCAAGGAGCCGAGATGCATGAAAATGACAAGCAGCATCTGCGAGAGCTTCTCTCCTCCTTTGCTGGAGGCGTAGAGTTCGCTTGCCGTTTTGCACTGCTCTTTTTCATGGTCTCCTTAGTGGTTGTCCCCCTTTTCTTCCCGGCTGAGGATGAAGCCCACGCTGTTGTGGGCTTCATCCTCCAAGCACAAGGAGCAGTCGTCTGCTTTCTCGGGGCGCTGGTCTTCAGGACTATCAAACAGTTCACTGTCGGAGCCTGTACGGCGCGCAACCTCCTTCAAACCTTCTCTCTGATTTTCTTCCTCGCGTTCCTCAGCGAGGTTGCCCTGACACTTGCATTTCAGATAATCACTGGAGCCATCGTGACATCAGTGAGCCTTGTTGGCCTTTTTGAGGCCTTGCCAAGCTACACGCAGTGGTACGAGTGTCTCAGCGTTAACGGCACCGCAAAACTCCTAACGCTCCGGCTAGATGCTTCCTCACTCGCAATTGCCAGCATTCTTGGAGGAATCTCTATTTGTTTGAAACAACAAGATGCCTGAGAAACACAGACTTGCACCCCAAATCGCAGAACGGGGCCCATATAAGTGTCGGTTCTGCGATTGGAGGTGCAAGTTTTGTTTACCGGCGAGAAGCGCGTGCGGCGCGTGTCTTACGCGCGAAGCGGGTTGGCCACCATGTGGGCCACGATGGCCGCGCAGTCGCGCGCGGCCTTCTCCTCGAAGGTGTTGTAGTCCACGACCTGGTCGGCGGCGCCAGGCTTGTCGGAGATGGCGCGGACGACGACGAAGGGGACCTCGTTCAGCCAGGCGGCCTGCGCGATGGCCGTGCCCTCCATCTCGCAGCACATGCCGCCGAAGCCCTCGGTGATGCGGTGCTTCTGCTCTGCGCTGGCGATGAACTGGTCGCCGGAGACCACGCGGCCGGCGTAGGCGTGGATGTCGGGCGCCACCTGGGCCGCGGCGGCAAGCGTGGCCTCGCGAAGGCCCTCGTCGGCCGGGAAGTTGATGGTGCCCACGCCCGGGATCTCTCCGGGACGGTAGCCGAGCGGCGTCACGTCGAAGTCGTGCCAGACGCAGTCCGTGGAGACCACGAGGTCGCCCACGTCCAGGCGGTCGTCGAGCGAGCCGGCCACGCCCGTGTTGATGACGTGGCTCACGCCAAAGCGGTCCACGAGTACCTGGACGCAGATGCCGGCGTTGACCTTGCCGATGCCGCACTGCACGACGACGACCGGCGTGCCGCCGAGCGCGCCCTCGCAGAACTCCATGCCGGCAACGCGCGTGACCTGCGCCTCGGTGAGCTGCTCCTTGAGGAGGGCCACCTCAGACGCCATGGCCCCGATGATTCCAACCTTCATGCAATGCCCCCTTGCGGTCCTTGGTTCTTGCGGTTTGGGGCGAGCGAGCGCCCCGTCTATTCCTACCCCTGCGGATACGTCATATGCGCATCGTCGATCTTGTACAACGTCTGCTCAAGGTAGCGGCGGGCCCACCAATGGGCGGCGTTGAGGTCGGCGTCGTGCCAGTTGCCGCACTCGGCGGGGCGGGCGCCGGGAATCTCGTCCTCAAAGTCGCGCGCGAACTCGAAGGCGCGCGTGACCAGGTCGATGACGTCGGCAGACTCGTACTTGCCAAAGAGAACCAGGTAGAAGCCCGTGCGGCAGCCCATGGGGCCAAAGTAGACCACGCGGTTGGACCACTCGGGGTCGTTGCGCAGGAAGGTGGCGCCCAGGTGCTCCAGGGCGTGGACGGCCGCGGTGTCCATGACGGGCTCGCGGTTTGGGGCGGTCAGGCGAAGGTCAAAGGTGGTGATGACCGCACCCGTGGAGGGGTCCGCGTCCTGGCGGCTCACGTAGACGCCAGGCTCCAGGAGCAGGTGGTTGACGGTGAAGCTTGCGATGAGGTCCATGGGCAGGTCCTTTCTGGACTGGTGGCGGCACCGGGCGGACCCGGGATGCCGCCCGTTGCTACTGGCTGAGGGCGCAGGCGAGCCAGGGCCTTCCCTGAAGCGCCCGGGTGACGCGGTCCTGCGCCGAGGAGAAGACCACGCCCTCGTTGACGTGCAGGCGCACCTCTCCCTGCGTGCCGTAGGCCGTGAGCGCGTTGAAGACGACCTCCACGTCAAAGGCCGGGTCGAGGTCTGCGCCCAGGACGTCACGGGCCGCCTGCCTGCACTCCGCGGCCACGGCGTCGAGGTCCGCGCCCGGCCTGACGGCTATGGGGACCGTCGCCAGGCCCATGCCCCAGGCCGTGCGGTGCGTGAGCGAGGTCTTGTTGAGCACGGAGTTGGGGATGACCTCGACGTCTCCCGAGCGGTGGCGGACGGTGGTGCTTCTCCACGTAACATCGGTGACCTCGCCGCTGACCGAGCCGACACTGATCTTGTCGCCCGGCTTGATGACCTTGCCGGCCATGAGCGAGAGGCCGCTGATAAGGTTGGAGATGGTGTCCTGCAGGCCCAGCGAGATGGCCACGGAGGCCACGCCCAGGGCGGTCACAAAGCCCGAGGGGTCCATGCCAAAGACCGGCTGCAGGATGGAGAGCGCCGCCAGCGACCATATGAGCGCTCGCAGGATGTTGAGGAAGATGGACGCGCTGGGCACGTCGCTGGCATCCAGGGCGCGACGGGCCAGGCGCAGCGCGAAGTGCTGCACCACCAGGGCCACCACCACGGCGGCGGCCACCGTCAGTCCCTTGGCGAGAAGTACGTTGAGCTGGTCCATGCTTTTCTCCCCTGCCGGCGCGGGCGCGCCGGCCCTAGCTGACCTTCACAATGGGCGCAAAGCCCTTGAGAAGCTTCTTGGTCTTGCCCGTGCGGGTGAACTTGACCTCGATGGTGTCTCCGGAGACACCGATGACCACGCCGGGGCCGAAGGTCTTGTGGGCCACGTGGTCGCCCTTGGCAAAACCGTCGGAGGCAGCGGCCGCGCGCGGGGCGGCAGCGGGCGCCGCGACGTCGGACGCCTTGCGGGCGTGCGGCGCGATGGGCGGCAGGCCGGAGGCGCGGCGGGAACCAAAGGTGCCGGCCGTGGTGGACGCCGAGGCCGAGCGCGGGGCGCCGCCCGTAGAGCGGGTACGCTGGCCGAAGACGTGGCCGCCGTAGGCCTCGGTGCCGCTGCCGAAGGTGCCGTGGCGATCTCCGCGCTTGGCGTTGTGGATGCCGCCGAAGCCCATGGAGCCCACGCCCACGCGCGTGCAGTCCGCCTCGGGGATCTCCTGGAGGAAGCGGCTGGGCGGGTTGGTCTGGACGGAGCCGTAGGTGCGGCGCGTGGCGGCGTGCGTGAGATAGAGCTTCTTGCGGGCGCGCGTGATGGCGACGTAGGCCAGGCGGCGCTCCTCCTCGAGCTTGGCCGGGTCGGAGTCGCCGAAGGTGGTGTGGGGGAAGATGCCCTCCTCCATGCCGGTGACGAAGACCATGGGGAACTCCAGGCCCTTGGCGGAGTGGATGGTCATCATCGTGATGGCGTGCTGCTGGCCCGCGAGGGAGTCAAGGTCGCTGCGCAGGGCGAGCCACTCCATGAAGGCGGGGAGCTTCTCGGCGGCCACGGGCGGCCTTGCGGCAGACCCGTCGCTGGGCTCGGCGCTCGCTGCGCTCGCTCGCTGACGCGACTCGCCTTGCGACGGGTCTGCCGCAAGGCCGGCGGCCACAGAGGCTCCGTCCGCTGCCGCCGGGGAATCTAGGGCGCCGGCGGCGCGGAGCTGCTCGAGGGACTCGAGGGTCTCCTGGACGTCGTCGTGGGTCTCGTCGAACTCGGCGGCGACGCCCATGAACTCTCGGATGTTCTCGATGCGGCCCTGGGCCTCGTCGGAGTGCTCAGCCTCGAGGGCCTGGATGAGGCCGGCCTTGTCGACGATGGCCTCGACCACCTTGGCCAGCTCGCCCTCGAAGTGGCGGCCGGCCTCGATGGCGCCGGTGAAGCCGGCGAGCGCCTGGCGTACCTTTGCCGAGAGCAGGCCGGCCTCGCAGATGCCCTGCTGGCAGGCGGCGAAGAACGAGATGTCCTCGTCGGCCGCAAGCTGCGAGATCTTGGCGATGGAGGTGCTGCCGATACCGCGGCGCGGGGTGTTGATGACGCGCTGGACGGCCACGTCGTCGTCGGGGTTGCAGACGGCCTTGAGGTAGGCCATGACGTCGCGGATCTCCGCGCGGTCGAAGAAGCGCGTGCCGCCGACGATCTTGTACGGCACGCCGGCGCGCAGGAACATGTCCTCGAGGATGCGGGACTGGGCGTTGGTGCGGTAGAAGACGGCGATGTCGTCGTAGCTCACGCCCTTGCCGTGGGCCTTCTCGATCTCCCCGCCGATCCAGCTGCCCTCCTCACGCTCGTCCGCGGCCTGGTAGACGCTGATTTTCTCGCCGTCTCCGGACGTGGTGAACAGGCGCTTTGCCTTGCGGCGGGAGTTGTGGGCCACCACGGCGTTGGCCGCGTTCAGGATGTGGCCGGTGGAGCGGTAGTTCTGCTCCAGGCGGACGGTGCGGGCGTCCGGGTAGTCCTTCTCGAAGTCCAGGATGTTCTGGATGTCGGCACCACGCCAGGAGTAGATGGACTGGTCGTCGTCGCCGACGACCATGAGGTTTCTGAACTTGGCGGCCAGCAGGTTGGTGATGGCGTACTGGACGTGGTTGGTGTCCTGGTACTCGTCGACGCTAATCTGCAGGAAGCGGTCCTGGTAGCCCTCGAGGATGCCTGGGTTCTTGGAGAGCAGCTCGTAGGTCTTGACCAGCAGGTCGTCAAAGTCCATGGCGTTGGCCTTGGCCAGGCGGGCGTCCAGGGCGCGGTAGACGCGGCCGGCGGCGCGGTCGGCCGGGTTGGTGGAGCTCTCCAGCTCGGCGGGACCAACCATGGCATTCTTTGCCGAGGAGATCTTGGAGCGGATGCCGTTGATGGGGAACTGCTTCTGGTCGATGCCGAGGTCGTTCATGATGCTCTTGACCAAGCGCTTTGAGTCATCGTCGTCATAGATGGTGAAGTTGGGCGCGTAGCCGATGGCCTCGGGGTCCTCGCGCAGCATGCGCACGCACATGGCGTGGAAGGTGCAGACCCACATGCCGCGCGTGCCGCCGGGAAGCAGGGCTCCCAGGCGCTCGCGCATCTCTGCCGCGGCCTTGTTGGTAAAGGTGATGGCCAGGACCTGCCAGGGACGAACGCCCTCGTCGGCGATCATGTGGGCGATGCGCATGGTCAGCACGCGGGTCTTGCCGGAACCGGCGCCCGCCAGGACCAGCAGCGAGCCATGGGTGCACTCGACGGCCTCGCGCTGGGCGGGGTTGAGGCCGTCCAGGTCGAGCGCGGGCCGCGCCGGAGCGGGAGCCGGGACGTAGGCGAGCTCGGGCGAGGGGGCCGGAACGTAGTCCGCGGGAACCTCCAGGGCGGGTTGCTCCTCGTAGGCAGCGTAGTCGGCATAGGCGTCCATGGGCACCTCGTCGGAGGGCGCGGGGGCCGGGGCAGGGGTCATAGGCTGCGCGGGCGCGACGAGGGCGGCATCGAAGAGAGACTGCTGGTTTGGGGTCATCTGGCGGAGGTCCTTCTCGCTTGGTCTTATGCGGCCTTCGAGTTTACCCGCCACGCCGGACCGATTGCAGGGCTGCGAGAAATCAGCAGAGGAGCGCGGGTCGGCGGCGACGCGAGTGCCGGAGCTCGTCGATGCCGGGCTCGCGGCCGCGACGGCCTACGCGCAGACGACGTCCAGCGGGCGGACCTCGAAGGGCAGGTGCAGGCGGTACGTTGCACCGTTGGTGACCAGCTCCTCCGCCAGGCAGAAGCGCCGCACGGGCGCGCCGGGGGAAAGGAGCGCGGCCTCGGTGCCCACTGCCGCCCTGTTCCTGCAGGCAATCTCCGCCACCCAGGCGTCGCCCGCACGCTCGCAGGACGCCACCACGCCCACCAGGCACCGCTCGCGCGCATACTCCTCGCGGCCCGGGTTCTGCGTGGGCTCGCCCAGGAAGAAGCCCGTGGAGTAGGGGCGGTGGCTCACCAGGTCAAGCTCCTTGAGCCAGGGCTCGGCGGGCTCGCCGTCAAGCACGTGGCGGTAGGCGTTGGTCACGCAGGCCACGTAGTAGCTCCCCTTGGCGCGGCCCTCCAGCTTGAGCGCGTTAACGCCCGCGGCGGCAAGCTCGTCCAGGTGGTCGATCATGCGGATGTCGTTGGAGGAGAGCAGGTAGCTGCCGTGCTCGTCCGTCTCGAGGCCGACGCGCGCGCCGGAGCGGTCCTCCACCAGCTCCCAGCCCCAGCGGCAGGGCTGCGTGCAGGCGCCAAAGCTCGCCGAGCGGGCCGGGCCCATGAGCTCGGCGGAGAGCAGGCACCGCCCGGAGTAGGCCATGCAGGCCGAGCCGTGCGCAAAGGCCTCGAGCTCCAGCTCAGCGGGCACGTTGCGCCGCAGCTCCGCGATCTGCGCGAGCGTCATCTCCCGCGCGAGCACCACGCGGCGCACGCCCAGGTCCATGTAGGCCTTTGCGGCGCGGGCGTTCATGCAGGACGCCTGCGTGGAGAGGTGCACGTCAACGCCGGGGGCCACCTCGCGCGCCAGGGCGATGGCGCCCAAGTCGCCCATGATGAAGGCGTCCACGCCGGACTCGGCGCACTGCGAGAGGAAGGTTGGCAGCGCGTCCGCCGCAAAGTCCTCCTGATGCATCAAGACGTTAACCGTCACGTGTACCGAGACACCACGGGCGTGCGCGTACGCCACGGCCTCGGCCAGCTCCTCGGCCGAGAAGTTCCTGCAGGCGGAGCGCATTCCCCAGCGGCTTCCGACCAGGTAGACGGCATCGGCGCCAAAGTGCACGGCCATCTTGAGCTGCTCCATCCCGCCCGCAGGGGCAAGGAGCTCCATCTTGCGCATCTCTTCCTCCCGTGAACGACTGGTCCGGCCGCGCTATGGTAGCTCAGAAGCCAACCGGGAGGAAACGCGATGACCAAGCCGCACAAGGTACTTCTCTACACCATCGATGACGTGAGCGAGTTCGCGCGAGAGTGCGTACGGGCCCACGGCGCCGAGGGCCAGATCGAGCTGGTGAGCCGCACGCATGAGGTCTTCTCGTCCCCCACTGCCGAGGAGCTTGAGGGCGTGGAGGCGGTTCTCGGCGAGTTCATGCCCGTGCAGGGCGCCGAGGTGGACGCCATGGCCAAGGCCGGCGTGAGGCTCGTGGCCAGCATGTCCATAGGCATCAACCACGTGGACGTGGCCGGCCTGGCCGCGCGCGGCGTTGCCGTCTCAAACTGCCCGGGTTACTGCGCCGACGACGTGGCGCTCCACGCGGTGGCGCTCATGCTGGACCTCATGCGCCAGGTCACCATGTCAAACCGCGACGTCATGGCCGGCAGGTGGAACCCCAAGTTCGGCCGGGAGATGCGCAGGCCCGCGGGGCAGACCTGCGGCCTGGTGTTCTTTGGCAACATCGCGCGGAAGGTGGTTCCGCTCGTGCAGGCGCTGGGGATGGACGTCCTGGTGTGGGCGCCAACCAAGTCCGCCGAGGAGCTGGCGGCGGCTGGCTGCCGCAAGACAGAGACCTTGGACGAGCTGCTGGCCGCCTCCGACGTGGTGAGCCTCCACTGCCCGCTCATCCCCATGACCGAGCGGCTCATCGGTGCCCGCGAGCTGGCCCTCATGAAGCCGACGGCGCTGCTGATCAACACCGCGCGCGGGGCCGTGGTGGACGAGGGCGCGTTGGCAGACGCCCTCGAGGCGGGCACCATTGCCGGCGCCGGGCTGGACGTGCTCGTCGAGGAGCACGACGTCGCAGGTCAGAGGCTACCCAAGTGCCCCAACTGCATCGTCACGCCGCACACGGCCTACGTCACACGTGAGGCCGGCGAGGCGCTGGTCAGCATGAGCATCAAGTCCGTCTGCGAGCTGCTCCTCGAGGGCCGCGAACCCGAGTACCTGATCAGGCCGTAGCGGCCCGCGACCCGCAAGCCCCGGAGCCCCCGATGACCCCCATTTTGCGTTTTGGGTTCGCGGCTTGGGGGAAGCACGGAAGCCGAGCTTGCAAAACCGCAGGTAGAGGGGTTGAGCGCTTTTCTCCCCCACCAAAAGCGACCGGGGCCCGAACCCAAATCCATATTGGAATTGGGTTCGGGCCCCGGTGAGTCTGAGGGGCGCCTCAAATCGCGCACCTCATCTACCTGCGGCTTTGCAAACCGGTCAGACGCGCGGGTCCCAAACGCCGAACCCAAAACGCATTTGGGCCTCCCCGGAGGGGGTTCAGCTGTCGCTCGAAAGGCTTCGCCACTGCCGCGGGGTCTTGCCAGTTGCCCGTCGAAAGGCCTCCGAGAAGCTGCTTTGGTGCTGGTAGCCCGCGGCGGCCGCCACCTGCGCCACGCTCAGGTGCCCGTCCCCCAGCAGGCGGCATGCCAGCTCCATGCGCCTGCGCGTGACGAACGCTCCGATGGCCTCGCCCGTCTCCTGCTTGAACGTGGCGCACAGCCGCGCGCGGCTCACTCCCATAAGCTCCGCCAGCTGGTCAACCGTGGGCGCGTGTGCGGGATCGGCCTCGATCAGGCAGCGGACCTGTGAGGCCATCCTCGCCGCGTCGGCACATCCCCGCAGGTCAAACGCTCGCGCGGCCTCGAAGTCCTCCACCGCCAGCAAGGCAATCACGCCCTCGACCTTCTCCGCCAGCATGCGACGCGTCGAGACGGACCCGCTGCGCACGCTCCCCACGCTGCGCAGCGCGGCGCGCACATAGGGCTCGCTGCCGCCAAGGCGCACGCCGCCCGGCGCCGCCATCAGCCCATGGGCGCGGCGCGCGACGGCATCGCCAAAGCGGGCGCGCATCCCGTCGAAGTACTCGGGCAGCAGGCACACGGCCACGGAGTTGAACGAGTCGCGCGGCCGCAGGTGGTTCACGCTGCGACCACCCTGGTCAAAGACGGCGATGTTCTCCTCGCGGCGCAGGCGCAAGGGCTGCGCGACCGGGCACATCGGCACACCGGCCTGAGAGATGGACGCCACGCACAGGCTGTCGGGCGGCTCCTCCTCAAGCGCGAGCTCGCTTTCAAGCACCACCTCGTGGGCAACCACCAGACACGACTCGCTCAGCTGCAGAGCCCAGAGGCTTCCCTTGCCCACGTGGTTTTGCCCGCCGGCAAACATGCCACCGTCACGCTCGACCATCTGCATGCCCAGCTGCTCGACCTGCGGCTCAAAGAAACCACGCAGGCGCTGGTCTACCGGCAGGCTTCCGCCGCCGGTCGCGCTTCTCGCATCCATGTGCCGCGCCTCCGCCACGCTCGCCCCCTTCGAAAGTCCGGCCACCCGTTTTAGGCGTTCGTCTCAAGTTAGCCAAGCCAAACCTTTCTAACCGAGACCCCATGATAAGTTCGCTCAAGCTAACTTAGAAGGGAGCAATCAATGGATTCCGCAAAAGAGAAATCCGAGAAGCTCGGCAGGGCCAAGAAGCCCAGGCAGCGCGGCAGCCTGGCGCGCATCCTGAACTTCGCCGGCAGCCGCAAGGCGCTCACGTACCTGGGATGCGCGCTCTCGGGCGTGTCGCAGCTGCTGAGCTTTGGGCCGTTCGTGTGCATCTGGTTCGTGGCGCGTGACCTTATCGCCGTGGCGCCAGACTGGCAGCGGGCCACGGGCATCGGCACCTACGGATGGGCTGCCGTGGGCCTTGCCGCAGCTTCCATCGTCGTGTACTTCTGTGCGCTCATGTGCACGCACCTGGCGGCATTCCGCACGGCGGCCAACATGCGCAAGCAGACGGCCGAGCACCTCATGCGCCTGCCGCTCGGCTTCTTTGACACCCACGCCACCGGCGAGCTGCGCCGCGTCATCGACGGCTGCGCCTCGCAGACCGAGACGCTGCTCGCGCACATGCTGCCCGACTGCGCGGGATCGATAGTCATGGTGGTGGGCATGCTGGTCATGCTGTTTGCCTTCGACTGGCGCCTGGGCCTTGCGTGCCTGGCGGCGGTGGCCATCTCCGTCGCGTGCCTCATGTCCATGATGACCGGCAAGGGCATGGAGTTCATGAAGCAGTACATGGGCGCGCTCACCAAGATGAACAAGACCGGCACCGAGTACGTCCGCGGCATCCCCGTGGTGAAGGTCTTCCAGCAGACGGTCTACAGCTTCAAGGCGTTCCACGACGCCATCACCGAGTACGCCGCCATGGCGCAGAACTACGCCGTGAACTTCTGCCGGCCGCCGCAGGTGGCGCAGCTCACGGCGCTCAACGGCCTCGTGGTCTTCCTGGTGCCGACCGCCATCCTGCTGGCCCCGGGCGAGGGCGACTTCGCGCGCTTCCTGACCAACTTTGCCTTCTACGCCATCTTTAGCGCCATCATCCCCACCGCCATGACCAAGCTCATGTTCATAAGCGAGGCCACGCAGATGGCCGGCGACGCCATGAGCGAGGTGGGCAAGCTCCTGGACACGCCGACGCTGCCCGTCTCGCCTGCGCCGCGTCGCGCCACTGGAAGCGACATCGCCTTCGAGGACGTGACCTTCACCTACGAGGGTGCCGCCGTACCGGCGCTTGACGGCGTGACCTTCACCGTGCCGGCCGGGTCGACGACCGCGCTGGTGGGACCGAGCGGATCGGGCAAGTCCACCGCCGCGAGCCTGGTGCCGCGCTTCTGGGACGTCACCGCAGGCGCCGTGCGCATCGGAGGCACGGACGTGCGCGACATGGACCCGGCCGACCTCATGGGCCAGGTGGCCTTCGTCTTCCAGACCAACCGGCTCTTCTCGCAGAGCCTTGCCGACAACGTGCGCGCCGCCCGCCCCGACGCCACCGACGAGGAGGTGCTGGCCGCACTCTCGGCCGCGCAGTGCGACGACATCGTGGCCAAGCTGCCGCAGGGCATAGACACACAGCTTGGCGCCGGCGGCGCATACCTCTCGGGCGGAGAGGTGCAGCGCGTGGCGCTGGCCCGGGCCATCCTGAAGGACGCGCCCATCGTGGTTCTCGACGAGGCCACGGCGTTTGCCGACCCCGAGAACGAGGTCCTCATCCAGCGCGCGCTCAGGCGCCTGGCAAGCGGGCGGACCGTGCTCATGATCGCACACCGGCTCTCCACCATTGTGGGGGCCGACAACATCGTGGTGCTTGACGGCGGGCGCGTGGCCGAGCAGGGGACGCACGAGCAGCTCCTTGCCGCAGGCGGGCTGTATTCCCGCATGTGGAGCGACTACGAGCAGGCCGTTTCCTGGAAGATTGAGAGCGGCGAGACGCCCGGCGCCGTCGCGAAGGGAGGTGACGCGCGATGATCCTTGACAGGCTGCAGGAGACCTACGCCCTCAGCGAACAGGGCGTTCGCGGCGTGAAGTGGGGAACGTTCTGGACGTGCGTCACCAACCTGGTGACCATGGGCGGCATGGCGGCGCTGTTCTGCGCCATGGACTCGTTCATGGAGCACCTGACGCAGGGCGCCGGGCTGCCGGGCATCGCCCCGTTTGCGATCGGGCTTGCCATGTTCATCGTGCTGCTGTTTTTCTCCAACTGGCAGCAGTACAACTTCACGTACAACGTGTTCTACGAGGAGAGCGGCCGGCAGCGCATCGAACTGGCCGAGCGCCTGCGCAAGCTGCCGCTGGCGTTCTTTGGCCGCCGCGACCTCGCCGACCTGACCGAGACCATCCTCGGCGACGTGCGCGTGATGGAGCACGCCTACAGCCACGTGCTCGGCGAGCTGTTCGGCGCGGTGCTCTCCACCGCCATCGTGTTCGCGTACTGCCTGGCGTTCAACTGGCAGCTGGCCCTGGCGGCTTTCTGGAGCGTGCCCGTGGCGTTTCTCATCCTGTTCGCCACGCGCAAGCCCATGGAGCCGCTCATCCGCCGCACGCGCGACGCGGCCGTCACGGTGAGCGAGGGCGTGCAGGAGACGCTGGACTGCGTGCGGGAGATTCGCGCCACAAACCAGGAGGCCCACTACCTGGGCAGACTTGGCGAGAAGATCGACGCGGCCGAGCGCACTACCATCGGCGTGGAGCTGGCCAGCGGCCTTCTGGTGAACGGCTCGTTCATCGTGCTGCGCCTGGGCATTGCGACCACGCTTGCGTGCGGGGCGGGCTTGGTGGCAGCCGGGCAGGTCGACTTCATGACGATATTCGCGTTCCTGCTGGTGGTGTCGAGGGTCTACGCGCCCTTTGACCAGTGCCTCATGCTCATGGCCGAGCTCTTCTCGGCAAAGAACTCCGCGCGCCGCATGAGGGAGATCATGGACGAGCCGGTGGCAACGGGCTCCACTACGTTTGATCCGGCAGACCACGACGTGACGTTCAGCCACGTGTCCTTCTCCTACGGGGCGGGCGCCGACGGGCGCGCCGGTAACGCCGTGCTGACCGACGTGAGCTTCACGGCAAGGGAGGGCCAGGTCACGGCGCTGGTCGGCCCCAGCGGCAGCGGCAAGTCTACCTGTGCGAGGCTGGCCGCGCGCTTCTGGGATGCCACTTCCGGTACCGTGAGTATGGGCGGCGTGGACATCTCGGGCATTGACCCGGAGACGCTGCTGACCGACTACGCGGTGGTGTTCCAGGACGTCCTTCTCTTCGACGACACCGTCATGAACAACATCCGCCTGGGGCGCCGCGACGCCACGGACGCCGAGGTGCTGGCTGCCGCACGCGCCGCCAACTGCGACGAGTTCGTCCGCCGCATGTCGCAAGGCTACGACACGCCCATCGGCGAGAACGGCAGCAAGCTCTCCGGCGGCGAGCGCCAGCGCATCTCCATCGCCCGTGCGCTGCTGAAGGACGCGCCCATCGTGCTGCTCGACGAGGCCACCGCGAGCCTTGACGTGGAGAACGAGACGCAGGTGCAGCAGGCGCTCTCTCGCCTGCTGGCCGGAAAGACCGTCATCGTCATCGCGCACCGCATGCGCACCGTCGAGCACGCGGACCACATCGTGGTGCTGCGGGACGGCAGGGTGGTCGAGCAAGGCTCGCCCGAGGAGCTGAAGGCCGCCGACGGCCTGTTTGCCCACATGGTTCGTCTGCAAAGGGAGAGCAACGCCTGGCAGTTGTCGTAGCGCCGGGGCACGCACGGAGGCCCAATTTGCGTTTTGGGTTCGCCTTTTTGGGGATGCGTTGATGCCGTTGCTGCAAAACCGCAGGTAGAGGGACTGCGTGGTTTTCTCCCCTACCGAAAAGAACCGGGGCCCGAACCCAAATCCATATTGGAATTGGGTTCGGGCCCCGGCGAGTTTGAGAGGCGCCTCCAAACGACCGTCTCATCTACCTGCGGCTTTGCAAACCGGTCAGACACACGGGTCCCAAACGCCGAACCCAAAACGCATTTGGGCCCCTTACAGCGCGGCGAGAAGGGCCTCGCAGCCCGCAAGGACGTCGCGATACGTGGCGTCAAAGTCGCCCGTGTACCAGGGGTCGGCCACGTCGCGGGGAGCGTCGGTCCAGTCGAGCAGGCGGCTCACCTTGCCGTCGGGGTCGCCGTGCAGGATGCGGTCCAGACCCCAGGCGTTCTCCTCGTCCATGTAGACGATGTGGTCCCAGCCCGCGTACTCGGCACGAGTGACCTGCCGCGCGCGGTGCCGCCCCACGGGCGCCCCCACCTCGCGAAGCTTGGCGAGCGTCCCGCGGTGGGGAGGGTTGCCGATTTCCTCCCTGCTGGTTGCGGCGGAATCAATGATGAACTCATCCTCGCGCTCGGCGCGCCGCACGAGCTCCTCCATCACAAATTGAGCCATCGTCGACCGGCAGATGTTGCCGTGGCAGACAAACAGGACGCGAGTCATTGGGGTCCTTTCTCGAAACGACGTTACACCGTCACAGTCGTTAGTCTCAGGCCATTGGCCTGTCCATCGCCAAGAATGTCCGGCAGCACGTATATCGCATAAATGGGCAGGTAGAGTACCTTATCGTCCTTCTCGACGTTGCCCCTTGAAAACACGATTCCCCGCCTGACGCCATACTCTGCCGTCTCCACCACATGGTCGAGCGCCGCATGGGCATGATAGTAGGCGCCCGACTTGACCTCGATCGGCACAGCCGTGCCATCGACCCCATCAACCACGAAGTCGACCTCGCCGCGACGCTTCGTTTGATAGTAGTAGAGCTCCCGTCCCTGAGCGGCCAGTTGCTGAGCCACGACGTTCTCGTAGACGCCCCCAAGGTTCGGCTCCTTGCCATCGAGGTAGGCCGCCTGAGCAACTCCGGCGGGATATCGCGCCATGAGCATCCCCGTGTCGGATTGGTACAGCTTGAACTGCGACGGGCGGGCGGTCTTGAGCAGGGGCGACTTCGGCTCGGTCACAATATCGGTCTTGAGCGCAACGCCAGCGTTTACCAGCCAGACAAAGTCCCTCTGGTACTTCTCGTAGCTTGCCTTGGGATCGACCGAGTTGAGGACAAAGCGCTTATTCTCTCCCTCAAGCTGCACCGGAAGCTGATCGTAGATGCTCTGGACCTGCAGCGCGCGGCCATTGGCGTACTTCGAGATGTCACGCCGGTACTGCCCGTTCAGCTCCGTCTGAAGCTGGCGTACGGAGGCAAAGTCGCCCCTTGTGTCAAGAAATCGTTGAACAACCTCAGGCATGCCGCCAACGACCAAATAGGTTCTGAAGTTGCTCATCAGCGCGTTATGGATGTAGTCGGGCACCGGCGTCTGCTCGAGGCAGCACCGGCGAACCGTCTCACGTGCCTCGTCGCTAATGCCGATTGCCCAGCAGAACTCCTCGAAGTCCAGGGGATGCATGGCCAGCTCGTGGACATACCCCACGGGATAAGAGCGCACGCCCTTGAACTCAGCCCCAAGCATGGAGCCAGAGAAAGCCCAGTGGCATCGGCCGTCCTCGACGAGGAACTTGGCCATAGTCATGACATCGGGAGCCTCCTGGACCTCATCAACGAAGACGAGGGTGTTGCCCACTTCAATGCTCTTGCCGGAGAGCAGCATCACCCTGCTGATAAAGTCGGCCGCATCCTCCGCCGAGGCAAGAGCATCCTTGGCGCGAACATCCTCCATGAGGTTGATCTCTATGAACGTCGAGTAGCTCCGCTTTGCGAATTCGCGAATGGAGAAACTCTTGCCAATCTGGCGGGAGCCCGTGACGAAGAGGGCCTTACGACTCGCGAGGTCCTTCCGCCACTTAGCAAGTGCCTCCTCAATTCTCCTGCGCAGCATATGGCCTCTTTCCTGCGAAAACGATGAAATGCAGAATTTTTCTAGCCATATTATCGGAGAAATGCAGAGTTTTTAACAACCAAAATCAGATGAAATGCAGTATTTCAACGAGACGTTTTTGGATGAAATGCAGAAATTCCATTGCTGTCGAGAATACGCAGACTGCTCACTGGGATGCCAACGAGCGCGACAGGTTCATGCTGGGGACCTCGATTATGCGCCAGAACGCAACGGCGGCGAGCATGCTTGCGGGCAGCGAGACCGCGGCGATCGCGAGCGGGTCGGCAATCCCGAGCCTGGGCAGCAGGGCGGCGAGCGCCCCGATGACGATGGCGTGGGTGAGGTAGAGGCTGTACGACACCTTTCCCAAAAAGACCATGGGAGCCGTGGAGAGCGCCCGGCGCGTGAACCCGTCGGCAATCGCGACAACGACGACTACCAGGCAGGCCGCGTTCATGACGGTGGACTTCAACGCCTCGAGGGCCCCGCCGGGATGCCACACGAGCGAGAGCTCGATGACGCCAACGGAGGCCACGAGCAGCGCCAGCTCGGCCGGGATTGAAAACCTGACGGCCTTGATCTTGTCGAATCGCCTGGCCACCATGACGCCAAGCCAGAACATCAGGCAAAAGCGCAGCGGAAAGTAGCCCGTCCAGTGCGAGACGAACACCGCAACAAAGGTCGCAATCACAGTGCGGTCCGTCCGGCGAATCCTTGATATGCACCAGATGGCCAGCGGAAGCGTCAGGCTGAACCAGAGCTCCCAGCTCATGGACCAGACGGGAGAGTCAACACGAACAAGCGGCGCGCCAAAGAGGTTGTTGCCGTCATCGGACACGTTGAACAGCACGTCAAACTGCATGAGAATGTCGTGAACCACCGTGGGAAGGCCCGCATCGTAGGCGACGGCAAGCGCAGAGCGCGACGTGGACCCCAGGCGCCAGGCCACGTAGCCCGCGGGAAGGGCCAGCGCAATCGCCGCAAACAGCGGCACGCAAAGGCGGACGACCCTTCTTGGGTAATAGCCAAGCCAGTCATACCCGCCGCTCCCCATGCGCCTAAAGGGAACAAGGGACAGCACTATGCCTGACAGGATGAAGAACACCATGACCGACGCGGTGCCAGGGAAGAGACTCGGAACCCCCCCCCGCGCCAAACGGCTTGACCATGATGTCGACGTGCAGCAGGAACACCATCAGCGCCCCGAGCCCTCGCAGGCCGTCAAGCGACAAGACGCGCTTCTCGCGACCAGACATCGTCACCCCTTTCTTCGCGCACTTGAGCAGAGCGTCCCATTATACCCTCGGGGATTTAGCGTACATTTTGACGAGAAAGACCCCCGAATCGGGCGGATTCGAGGGCCTTGTTCATCATTATGTACACTGTCGCGGCCGCCCCGCGGCCGCGGCGGCGCCGTCGCCACCCGCGGCGCCCTACTCGGCCTCGGCCGCCTCCTCGCGGCGGACGACCTCGTCGATGAGGATGGCGTCGCCGTGCTTGGCACCGGCGACGGAAAGCGCCATCAGTACGCCCAGGCCCGTGATGTAGGCAAAGAGCATACCCGGGCTGACGTCCATGACCACGCCGGAAAGGATCGGGGTGATGACCTGCGCGGCCATGCTCACCGTGTAGTAGTAGCCGGAGTAGCGACCCACGGAGTTGGAGCTGCAGCACTCGAGGATCATGGTGTAGACGCACATGTCCACGCCGCCCAGAGAGACGCCCATGAGCAAGAAGACCAGGTACAGCACGGAAGAAAAGCCCGGCACCAGCCACAGCACCAGCGGGCAAGCCACCATGACGAGGGAGCTGGCCAGCGCGACCTTCTTGCGGCCCACCTTGAGCGAGAGGTTGGCCAGGGGCACGTAGCTCGCCAGCGCACCCAGGATGGTTACGATGTTGATTATTGCGTAGGAGCCGCCGGCCATGCCGTAGAAGATGTCGGCATAGCGGCTGATGTTGGTGGTCATGGCGTTGTAGCTCATGTAGTAGAAGAACGTGGCGGCAAGCAGCATTGCGATGGAGCGCCTCATGGACGCGTCGGCCACGCGCTCCTTGCCACCGGCCTCCGGGGAGTCGTCCTTCTCGACCTCGTCCTCGCGGATGCCCATCTCGAGGCTCTTCTCGTGCATCTTCTGCACCAGTGCCGGCTCCTTGACCAGAAGGCCATAGACCACGGCGGAGACCAGCACGAAGGCGGCCTGGAGCAGGAAGAGCGGCAGGTAGTCGGGCCGCTCGACGTTGGGGACCATGACCGAGATGGCCACCAGCATGACGCCTGTGCCCGCGTAGCCCACGATCTTCTGAACCGAGTCGGCCTTGGTCCGCAGCGGGCGCGGCGTGATGTCGGCGACGATGGCCACCGTCATGGTGCGGTACATGCAGACGGCAAGCAGCGTGATCAGGATGGCGCAGATGAGCAGCGGCAGGCTGCCTATGTTGTTGGCAATCGCGATAAGCGGCACAGAGAGCGTGGCGATGCCGGAGCCCAGCAGGATGAACGGGGTGCGGCGGCCCAGCTTGCTGGTGCAGCGGTCGGACAGGATGCCAAAGAGCGGCAGCAGGAAGAGGCCAAAGACGTTGTCGATGGCCATGATCGCGCCGGTCAGGGAGTTGGAGAGCCCGAAGGTGTTGGTGAGCATCTTGGGCACGATGCCGTCGTAGACCTGCCAGAAGCTGATCATGCCCATGAACGGCAAAGATGCCAGGGCAATGGCGCGGTTGTCGAGCTTGGCCGCGCGCTTGGTTGCGTCGTCTGCCATGGGAACCTTTCTTGTTTGATGCCTGGCGCTCCTTCCTTGGCGAGAAGGTCGCGGGGCTGGTGCTCTTCTCGTCTAGAGGTCGGCCAGGTGGCCGAGGAACGCCACGTAGAACTCGATGCCGCGCTTGTAGACGTCGACTCCGATGCGCTCGTTGGGCGCGTGCAGCAGCGTGCGGGCCTCGCCGGAGTAGACAAAGCCGCAGAAGCGGTAGACGCGCTCGCAGATGGCGTTGAACTCGCGGGAATCCGTGCAGGAGTTCTGCACGTAGGGCGCAAAGCCCACCTCGGGGTAGACGCCCGCCACGCAGCGGTGGATGTAGTCGAAGGCGGCGTCGTGCGCAAAGGGGCTCACGGGCGCGGGCTCGGTGTAGGGGATGGCCTCGTTGACCTCGACGGTCACGTGGTCGGGCGTGAGGCCGCTGGCCTCGCACTCCTGGGCGGCCAGGGCGCGGGCGCGGGCCACGGCGTCGTCGATGGTCTCGAAGGGGGCCACGCGCACGTTGAAGTTGGCGCGGGCCACGGGCGGCAGCACGTTGTGGGCGATGGAGCCCTCCATCTGCGTGAGCGCGTAGGTGGTGCGGATCATGGCGCCGGTCTCGGGCACGCCGGCCATGATCTTGGTCACGAGCGGGCGCGTGAGCCACAGGTTGCCAAAGACGGCCTTGTAGAGCGCGCCGCTGCGGGCGCCCAGCTCGGAGAGGGTGGCCTCGACGGCGGGCGTGAGGACGGGCTTGCCGGGGTTGGCGGAGATGCGCTCGCAGGCGCGGGCCAGCAGGCGGCAGGCGTCGTTGGCCGCGGGCGTGGAGGCGTGGCCGCCGTCGGCGCGGGCCGTGACGGTGAGGTCCACGTGGCCCTTCTCGGAGACGCCGACCATGGCCACCGGCTCGGCGACGCCCAGGGGCGCGTCGGCCGCCAAGGCGCCGCCCTCGTCCAGCACCAGGTAGGGGTGGATGTCGTGCTCGCGGAACCAGTCGACTGCGTGGGCGCAGGTGAGCGCGGCCACCTCCTCGCCGTCGCTGGAGAAGTACCAGACGTCGCGCGGCGGGACGTAGCCCTGGCCGATGAGGTGCTCGGCCGCCTCGAAGAACGCGCCGACGATGCACTTGGTGTCCAGCGTGCCGCGGCCCCAGATCTGGCCGTCGATGACCTCGGCGCCAAAGGGGTCGTGATCCCAGTCCTGGCCCTCCACGGGCACCACGTCCTGGTGGGCCATCATGACGATGGGGTCGGCCGCGGGGTCTGCGCCCGGCCAGCGCAGCAGGATGCCAAAGTCGTCGATGGTGGTGAGCTCGCAGGCCTCAAAGGTACGCGGGTAGAGGCGGCACAGCGTGGGCACCCACTGGCGGAAGGGCTCGTCGTCGCGCAGGGAGGCGTCCTCGCGCGAGACCGTGGGAATGCGGATGAGCTCGCGGAAGCGCTCGACGGCCGCATTGTCAGCGCGGTAACCGCCGGCATCCACGGGGGCGCCCGCCGGCGCGGAGGGCTTCAGGCGAGAAGCGCCGGCCGCGCAGGCGGCGGCAGTAACGCCGGCGACCGCGGCAACCGCGCCCAGGCCGGCAAGAACGATATCGGAAGCGTGCATGAATGCTCCTCTCGGCTGCATTTGAGTCGGGGGGCAGCATAGCCGAGAGGAGCGGGGCGCCCGTCGCGAGCGGCGTCTTTGTTCCCGGACGGTCACAATGGCCGCGGCGCGGCGCCGCGGCCCGGCGGCTAGCGGAGGCGCGGCTCGAGGGTCACCAGGCGGTCGGCGGGGGCGCCAGCGGCGTCGGCGAGGCTGACGTAGCGGATGGCCGGGTCGTCGTAGGTGGACCAGTAGTAGCGACCAGTCTGGCCGCTGAAGCAGCTGGTGTAGAGCGTGCGCTCGAAGTCGCCGTTGCCCATGCGGGCCGCGCCCTCCACCATGGCAACGCCCTCGAGCGTGCGGAACATGCGGATGACGTTGTCCTTCTCGCCCGACTTGGCGGGGTAGTTGGCGTTGAGGTAGGCGGCCTTCACAAAGCGCGAGGGCGAGTAGCAGTCTCCCGGGATGCCGCGCATGCCGGCGCCGGCGCCGTAGGGGGCAAGCTCTGCGCGGCCCCACTGGGCGTTGGCCGGGAAGTCGCTGGTGGCGGTGACGTAGCTGCGCAGGTTCTCGAGGTGCCACTCGAGGGAGGGCTGGTTGGTCAGCACATCAACGGGGTCGTCCATGACGTGCATGCCGTCGGCGCGGCTCTCCACCACGATGCTGCGGGTGGCGTCGCCGATGATCCAGTGCAGGTAGGAGACGCCCAGGCCCTCGCCCGCGGAGGCGCCTACGATGACCACGTTGGCCAGCGCGGCCTCGGCCTCGTCGACGCTCGCGAAGGTGGCGGCCACCCACAGCGGGAACTCGTAGGCGCACACGTTGGTCTTGCCCTCAGCCGGCGCGTCCGCGTAG
The DNA here is from genome assembly GCA_905215465.1 of uncultured bacterium. Classification (GTDB taxonomy): domain Bacteria; phylum Actinomycetota; class Coriobacteriia; order Coriobacteriales; family Atopobiaceae; genus Paratractidigestivibacter. The sequence continues at coordinate 31,258 of CAJMPT010000012.1, forward strand.
GCGGCGTAGCCGGGGAAGTTCAGGCCCGCCACGGCCAGGCCGGCGTCGTTTCCGCAGTCAAAGAACATGGGGTAGTTCTGGTAGTCAACGCACATGCCCACCGCCGCGTGGGCCGCGGGCGCGTCGTCCATGAACTGGTAGCGCACGGGAAAGCCCTTGGGCATCACCCGGGGCTTCTCGCCGTAGCCGCAGCTCCAGTCGAGGTTGCGTCCAAAGTACATGCCGCCCTCGGCGCCGTTGAACCTGACTCCCGTGCACATGGTGGGCTCCTCTCCCCCGCCGGGCGCACCCGGCCGCTTGCTCTTGCTTGCTCACGGGGTATCTACCCGTCTGCCGGCGGCGTCGCACTCCCTACACAAAAAAGCGCGGCGAGAAGTGCGTCCTTCTCGCCGCGCCCCGTACCCTGCCCGGCTGCGCCAACCTGTCCCAGATTTGCGCAAAAACGAACACGTCCCCAATTTGCGGGGCTAGACCAGCTTGCCGTTGCAGTGGTCGCACATGTGCTGGATCATCTGGGCGATCCAGCCGACGAAGTCGCCCTTGCGGTGACGCAGCTGGCCGTCGACGAGCTCGTCGTAGGAGACCTTGACCTTGACGAAGCGGGTGACCTTGGACTCGCCCTCGTGGGTGAGGCAGCTCTCGGTCAGGCGCTGCGGGCCCAGACCCATCAGGATCTTGGGGTTGTACATGACGTGGGGCTGCTCGTTGTCGTCCACGTAGACGACGACGGCCTTGGCAACGCCAATCTGGTTGGCGGCCAGGCACACGGCGTCCTCGAGGGAGGCCAGGGTGTCCAGGAGGTCCTGGGCCAGGGGCGCGTCCTCGGCCGTGGCGGCGGCGCAGGGCTGGGAGAGGATGGCTTCGTCGTTGACGAGGTCCTTGATCATGGTCGGTCCTTTCTTGCGGATGCGTGAGACGCCGCGATGGAATCCAGGCGGCGCGCAGCCCTCAAGTATACGGGTTTGCGGCCACTTGTAGGGAATGACCACTATGATGGGCTAACGATGACGGAAGAAGGAGCGCCCATGCCCAGAGAGTCAAAGAAGGCAAAGGTCGAGCGGGCCGTGGAGGTCTGCCGGCGCCTTGACGAGAAGTACGGCCCCGTCGAGTGCTTCCTGGACTACACCAACCCGTTCAGGCTGGTCATCTCTGTGCTTCTCTCTGCGCAGACGACGGACGCCCAGGTAAACCGCGTAACGCCCGAGCTGTTCCGTCGCTTTCCCACGCCTGAGGCCATGGCCGCCGCAAGCCCCGAGGAGGTAGCAAGGATCATTCGCAGCCTGGGTTTCTACAAGACCAAGGCGCGCCACTGCGTGGAGGCGGCCCAGGCCATCGTGGCCGACTTCGGCGGCGAGGTGCCGCACACCATGGCCGAGCTCACGAGCCTGCCCGGCGTGGGCAGGAAGACCGCCAACATCGTGCTCAACGTGAGCTTTGGCATCGTCGAGGGCATCGCGGTGGACACGCACGTCAACCGCATTGCGCACCGCCTGGGGCTGAGCCCCAAGACGCACGAGAGGGAGCCGCTCAAGACCGAGCAGGACCTTCTCGCCATCCTGCCGCGCGAGCTGTGGGGGCCGGTCAACCACCAGTGGATCCGCCACGGGCGCGACACCTGCACCGCGCGGGCGCCCAAGTGCGATGGGTGCGTGCTCGAGGACATCTGCCCGAGCGCGCACCGTCTCTAGGGAGGCCCCGTGATAGCGAGCCAGATTGTGGTGTGCTTTGCCTTCTTTGGCCTCCTGGGCTGGGTGTTTGAGTCCACGTACTGCTCCCTCGTGGAGAAGCGCTGGTGCAATCGCGGGTTTTTGTTCGGGCCGGTCTGCCCCATCTACGGCGCCGGGGCGGTGGCGGCCATCCTGGTCTTTGGCGGGCCGGGCGCCGCGGCGGTGCGGCTTCCCTGGTGGGCGGTGTTCCTGGCCTGCGCCGCGGGTGCGAGCTGCATAGAGTGGGTGACCTCCGTGGTCCTCGAGCGGCTGTTTGGCACCGTCTGGTGGGACTACTCCGACATGCCGCTCAACCTGCGGGGACGCGTCTGCGTTCCCGCCGCGGCGCTCTTTGGCCTGTGCGGCCTGGGCGTGGTCTACGTGGCCCTGCCGCTGGCGCGGCAGGTGGTGGCCGCGGTGCCGCCGCTGGCGTTTGAGCTGGCCGCACTGGCCCTTACGGCCGTGCTTGCCGCGGACACCACGCTCACGGTCTGCACGCTCACCGAGGTGCTGGCCGTGGTCGAGGGCGTCCAGGCGGAGTTTGACCAGCGCATGCAGGCCGCCGTGGAGACCGTCCCGGCGCAGATCCGCTCCGGGGCGGAGCGCCTGCGCGAGGAGGGCTCGGAGCGCGCGGACCGCCTGCGCGAGGGCGGCGCCGAGTACGCCGAGCGGCTTCGCGAGGTCGCCGGGCACCTCTCCGCGCGCCAGCAGCACGTCCTCCACAACGCAAGGCGCTTCCGGACCGACCGCATGGGCGCGGCCGCGCGTCGCCTGACCGATGCGCTCGACGGCATCGTGCTAGGGAGGGGGCGCAGGTGAGCCCCACGGACGAGGAGCGCTTCTCGCGGCTGGTGGCCGAGGTCGCCGGCGCTGGGCGCGTGCCGCTCATGCGAGAGTGCGTGCAGCACGGGCAGGTGAGCACGTGGGAGCACTGCGTGCGCGTGGCGCATGCGAGCCTCGCCATGGCGCGGGCGCTGCGGCTGCGCGTAAGCGAGCGGGAGCTGGTGCGGGCCGCACTTCTCCACGATTACTTCCTGTACGACTGGCACGAGCCCGGACACGTGGGACACGCCACGCAGCACCCGGTCTTTGCGCTCAGGAACGCCCACGAGGACTTTGACCTCTCTCCCCTAGAGGAGAACGTCATCGCAAGCCACATGTGGCCGCTGCCGCCGACGCGCGTCCCCCGGAGCCGCGAGGCCGTGCTGGTATGCGTGGCAGACAAGTGGTGCTCGCTGGCAGAGACGCTGCTCATGAGGTGAGGCGCATGGAGAAGAGGATTGGGCCGGGCGCAAGGAGCGTCGTGGTGCGGGCCCCCGAGGGGGTGCGCGGGCAGGTGCCGCTGGTGGTCATGCCGGTGTTTCGCGGCGATGGCTCCAAGGTGTGGAGGCGCTGCCAGGAGCTGGAATGCCCGGCGTTTTCGCTGGTCAGCATTGGTGGGGTGGCATGGGAGCGCGACATGACGCCCTGGGCGGCGGAGCCGGCGACCAGGCGAGAGTCCGCCTACGAGGGCGGGGCGCCGGCGTTCCTGGCCGAGCTTCTGGACGAGGTGCTTCCCGCCGCCGAGGCCGAGCTTGCGGGCGCGGGCCTGGGCGTGGCCTGGCGAGGTATTGCCGGCTACTCGCTCGCGGGGCTCTTTGCCCTGTGGAGCACGTGGCAGACCGACGCGTTCTTGCGCGTGGCGAGCGCGTCGGGTTCCCTATGGTACGAGGGCTGGCTCGGCTTTGCGCAGGGTCAGGAGCCCGCCGCCTGGCCCGAGCGCGCATATCTCTCGCTGGGGAGCAAGGAGCACAAGACGCCCAACAGACTAATGCGCAACGTTCGCACGGCTACGGAGCAGACGCGGGACCTTCTTTGCTCCCACGGTGTCGAGTGCACCTTCGAGCTCAACCCCGGCAACCACTTCCAGGACCCCGACCTGCGCATGGCCCGCGGAATCCGGTGGATTCTGGACTAGGCCGGCTGGTATGCGGGGCTCCCGCGGAAGGCTCCTGCGGGCCCTGGTGCGCAGAAGTGGCCTTCGTATGAGGAATTCTGGAGGCGCTGCGCAGAAGTGGCCTTCGTGCGAGTCCGTTTTCGCGAGTTTGCAGAGATATCAATTAGTGAATGAATACGCCATTTTGAAGCCAGCAGGTAGATAAGCTGTCGCCCGCTTTAAAATGCATAGAACAAGCCGATCTGGCGGCCGTCCGCCAGAAACGGGCTCGCACGAAGGTCACTTCTGCACAAGCGATGGCAAATCACTCACACAAAGGGGGCTTCTATGCAGTCCGTCCCATTCACTACCATCCTTTGGAGGCGTTAGGCGCTGCACGTTAACTAAAACCCGCCCCAAAGGTCCGCAAGCCCAGACGCGAAAGGCCTCGCATGCTCAACATCGTGCTCTTTGAACCCGAGATCCCGGCAAACACGGGAAACATTGGCCGGACCTGCGTGGTCACAGGCACAAGGCTTCACCTTGTGGCGCCCCTCGGGTTCTCCCTCGACGACCACATGCTCCACCGCGCCGGCCTGGGCTATTGGAGGAGCCTTGACGTCACGGTCTACCAGGGGTGGAATGACTTCCTGGACAAGAACGGCCTTGTGCCTGACGACAGACGCCTGCACCTGCTCACCAAGAAGGCCCGGCGCACCTACGCCGAGGGGACCTATGCCGATGGGGACTACCTGGTCTTTGGCAAGGAGAGCACGGGCATTCCCGAGGAGCTTCTGGCCCAGGCGCCCGAGCGCTGCGAGCGCATCCCCATGCTGACGGACGAGCGCGCCCTCAGGGACGCGGACCGCTGGGAGGCGCCCGCCGGCACGGCCGCCGAGCACCCCATCCTCAGGCAGGACATCTGCGGCAACTTTATCAACCCCGACGACTACCGCATCAGCGCGCTCAACCTCTCGAACGCCGCGGCGGTCGTCCTCTACGAGGCCCTGCGCCAGACCGGCTTCCCTGGCATGTGACCCTCGCAAATTGGGGACGTGTTCGTTTTTGCGCAAATTCGAACACGTCCCCAATTTACGGGGCTAGGACGAGAAGAACGTCGCGTCGGCGGCTCGCCATGGGCGGAGGCGGGCGGGATCGTCCTCCACGTGGGCATGCGTGGGAACCTCGTCCCACTTCACGGTGTAGCCCGCGCCATGGGAGCAGAAGACGGAGTCGGGGGTGTTGGCCAGGTCGGCGCAGGGGTCGTAGGCGGCCTCGGCCACCATGCGGTCGGCGTCGTGGCATGGCTCGTAGCCCGCAAGCTCAAGCGAGAGCCGCCCCTCCCCTCCGGTGTACGCCATGACCTCCAGCGCGTATTCCCCCAGCTCAGAGGCGGGAACCTTACCCGCGAGGCAGGCCTCGTCGCCTTCCATCTCCGGCGCGCCAAAGCTCGCGCCCATGCGCGTGAGGTCTGCCATCGCACGTCCCACCTTGTCCGCGGGAACCTCCAGCTCAAAGGCATACCACGGCTCAAGTAGCACGCACTCGCCCCGCGCTCCCGCCTCCATGAGTCCCTGCCGCACAGCCCGATACGTTGCCTGCCGGAAGTCCCCTCCCTCGGTGTGCTTGGGATGGGCCCGCCCGGCGCACAGCGTGATCCGCACGTCGGTGAGCGGTGCGCCCGTGAGCACGCCCAGGTGGTCGCGCTCCATCGCGTTGGTCAGAATGAGCCGCTGCCAGTTGCGGTCCAGCTCGTCCTCGGAGCACTCGGAGCCAAAGACCACGCCGCTGCCGCGCGGGCCCGGGTCAAGGCGCAGGTGGACCTCGGCGTAGTGCCGCAGCGGCTCAAAGTGGCCGACTCCCATGACAGACGCGCTTATCGTCTCCTTGTAGAGGATCTTTCCAAGACCAAAGCCCACGTCAAGCCCATAGCGCTCGCGCAGGAGCTCGCGGACCACCTCGAGCTGCACCGACCCCATGAGCGAGAGGCCGATCTGCTGCAGCCGCTCGTCCCAGGAGACGCCCAGCATGGGGTCTTCCTCGGAAAGCCGACAAAGCGCCTGGTAGACGGCATGAACGTCCGCGCCTCCAGGCAGCACGCCATAGGTGAGCACGGGCGCGAGCGTAGGCCGGGCGCCGGCAGGCTCCGCCCCCAGGACGTCTCCGGGCCTCACGCGCGTGAGACCCGTGACGGCGCAGGTGCGGCCCGCGGCGACAAGGGCCACCGGCTCGAAGCGCGCACCGGAGTAGATGCGGGCCTCGTTGACCTTCTCGGACCAGGGACTACCGCAAGAGACGCCGCTCACCTGCTGCTTTGCGCGCAGCTCGCCGCCCGTGACCTTGAGCCAGGCCAGGCGCTCGCCGCGGTCGGAGCGTGTCACGCGATACACGCGCGCGGCAAACTCGGACGGCCACGAGCACTCCCCCACCAGGTCCGCAACGCCGTCAAGCAGCTCGGCGACGCCCTCGTTTCTGAGGGCGGAGCCAAAGAAGCAGGGAAAGACGCGACGCCCGGAGACCAGGCGGCGAAGGGTTGCCGGGGCAAGGCGGCCCGCCTCCAGGTACTCGTCGAGCGCCGCCCCGTCACTGGTTGCGGCAGCCTCCTGACCTGCGGGGTCCCCGAGCGCGACGGCGTCCACGCACCCCTCCGAGAGCCGACGGCGCAGCTCTGCGAGCAGCACGTCCTTCTCGCTGGCACTGCCTGCGTCGGGGAGAAGGTCGACCTTGTTCACGAAGACGAAGGTTGGGACGCCATAGCGCTCGAGCAGGCGCCAGAGGGTGCGGGTGTGGCCCTGCACGCCGTCGTTTGCGGCAACCACGAGAATCGCGTAGTCAAGGGCCGCGAGGGACCGCTCGGCCTCGGCGCCAAAGTCCACGTGGCCCGGCGCGTCCACCAGCGTGAGGCGGGCACCGGCGTGCTCGAGCTCGGCCTGGGCCGCAAAGATGGTGATGCCGCGGTCTCGCTCCATGGCGTCGGTGTCCAGGTGGGAGTCCCCACGGTCGACGCGGCCGAGGCGTCGGATGCGCCCCGCGTCGTAGAGCATGGCCTCCGCAAGCGTGGTCTTGCCCGCGTCGACGTGCGCGTATATGCCGATGACTGCCTGTTTCACGTTCCTCTTCCCGTCGCGTTCGCAAATTGGGGACGTGTTCATTTTTGCGCAAAGTCGGGACAGGTTCGCCCGCCCCGCCCGCTAGCGGGCGCCGAGGGCGGCGAGACGGACCTGTCCCCTTTTGCGCAAAAATGAACACGTCCCCAATTTGTGTTGTTGACTCGTCAACGTGAACTGGCTAGAATGCCGCTCGCAGATGTTGCCTAGTCAACAATTGAGAGGACCATCCCCATGAGGCTCGCCCGCCGCGCCTGGTGCCGCGCGTACCAGACCGCCTTCAGAATCGCACTACCCGTCCTGCCCTACTTTGAGCCCCAGGTCGCAGACACCGTCGAGAAGGTCCCCGAGCTTCTCGCCAAGCACGGCGTCACGACGGCGCTGTTGGTGACGGACCCGGGAGTGGCGTGCCTCGGCCTCACGCACGGCCTCGAGGACGCGCTCGCCGCGGCGGGAATCGCCTGCGAGGTCTACGACAGGACCGTGGCCAACCCCACCATCGCCAACGTCGAAAAGGCCGCAGCCCTCTACCGCGAGCGCGGCTGCGGGGCCATCATCGGCTTTGGCGGCGGCTCGGCCATGGACTGCGCCAAGGGCGTGGGCGCGCGCATTGCCCAGCCCGCAAAGCCCATCCAGAAGATGCGCGGCCTGTTGCGCGTCCACCGCGCTCTGCCGCCGCTCGTGGCCGTCCCCACCACCGCCGGCACGGGCTCGGAGGTCACGCTGGCCGCCGTCATCACCGACGAGAAGAGCCACTACAAGTACCCCATCAACGACTTTGCGCTCATCCCGCGCTACGCCGTCCACGACTGGCGGCTCACGCGCGGCCTGCCACCCGCAATCACGGGCCAGACCGGTATGGACGCGCTCACGCACGCCGTCGAGGCCTACATAGGCCGCAGCACCACGCGCCACACCCGTCGCATGGCAACGGAGGCCGTGCGCCTCGTGCACGACAACCTCCTCGACGCCTATCGCAACGGCGGCGACGAGCGGGCCCGCACCGCAATGATGGAGGCCGCCTACAAGGCCGGCGTCGCCTTCACGCAATCGTACGTGGGCTACGTCCACGCCATCGCCCACAGCCTAGGCGGTCAGTACGGCACGCCCCACGGCCTGGCCAACGCGGTTATCTTGCCGCACGTCCTGCGCGCCTACGGCGATGCCGCCGCGCCCCGCCTGGCCGAGCTCGCACGCGCCGCGGGCGTCTGTGCCCAGACCGAGCCAGACGCATTGGCGGCCGAAGCCTTCATTGCCTGGGTCGAGTGCATGAACGAGGCACTTGGCATACCCTGCCACCTGCGGTGCATTCGCGAGGAGGACATCCCGCTCATGGCCGCTCACGCCGACGCCGAGGCCAATCCCCTCTACCCCGTTCCGGCCCTGTGGGACAAAGACCAGCTCGAGCGCATGTACCATGTGGTCGCGGGGCCAGCCAGCGAGCCCCAGCCGGCGAGAAGCGCATAGGCCGCCGGCCCGGAGGCGTCGCCAAGAGCGTCCCCTTTACCAGGTAAACAAGAGCGTCCCCATTGTCAGGTCAGGAGAGATACGTGAACGAAGAGCAGGTCGCAGGCATCGTCGAGCGGCAGAGGGAGCACTTCCGCAGCAATGCCACGCTACCGTTGGAGGCACGCCGGCAGGCGCTCCGGGCGCTGCTCGACGCCGTGCGCGCCCACGAGGACGACATCGTCGCCGCCCTTGCGGCAGACCTCGGCAAGTCACGCGACGAGTCCTACATGTGCGAGATCGGCCTCTCGCTGTCCGAGATTCGCCACCAGCTCTCGCACGTGGCGCGCTGGATGCGGCCACGCCGCCACACCACGGACCTCACCAACGCCGTGGCCTCGAGCAGGACCGTCCGCGTGCCCTACGGCGTGACGCTGGTCATGGCGCCCTGGAACTACCCCTTCCTCCTCACGCTGGAACCCCTGGCCGGAGCCCTTGCGGCCGGAAACACCGTGGTGGTGAAGCCGAGCGCCTACTCCCCGGCAAGCTCCGCCGTCCTGCGCGCCATCTGCGAGGAGGCCTTCCGCCCCGAGCTCGTGAGCGTGGTCGAGGGCGGCCGCGCCGAGAACGCCGCCCTTCTCGACCAGCGCTGGGACTACGTCTTCTTCACCGGCAGCGTAGCCGTGGGCAGGCTCGTCATGGAGCGCGCAGCCGCCAACCTCACGCCGGTGACGCTCGAGCTGGGCGGCAAGAGCCCCTGCATCGTGGACGCCACGGCAAACCTGCGCGTGGCGGCGGCTCGCATCGCCTTTGGCAAGTGGCTGAACGTGGGACAGACTTGCGTGGCCCCGGACTACCTGCTGGTGGACCGCCACGTCAAGGACGAACTGCTGCGCCTCCTGACCGCCGAGGTCGCCCGCCAGTACGGAGAGCGCCCGCTCGAGAACCCCGCCTACGGCAAGATGGTCAACCGAAAGCACTTTGACCGCGTGCGCGGACTCATCGACCCCGCCCGCGTGGTGCTCGGCGGGGCCGCGGACGAGAAGGCCCTCAAGATCGAACCCACCATCATGGACAAGGCCACGCCGCAGGACCCCGTCATGGGCGAGGAGATCTTTGGCCCCGTCCTGCCCGTCATGGCCTTCGACTCCCTTGACGAGGCCATCGACCTGGTGCGCAGCCGCCCGACGCCGCTTGCGCTCTATCTCTTCAGCCAGGACCGCGCCACCCAGCGGCGCGTGATGCGCGAGGTGCCCTTTGGCGGCGGCTGCGTCAACGACACCATCATGCACCTGGCCACCAGCCACATGGGCTTTGGCGGCATGGGCGCCTCGGGCATGGGCAGCTACCACGGCCGCAAGAGCTTCGAGACCTTCACGCACGAGAAGAGCATCCTCAGGAAGGCCACCTTCGTCGACGTCCCCCTGCGCTACCAGCCCTACTCCAGCTGGAAGTCAAAGCTCGTCCGCGCGTTTCTCCACTAGGGACGCGCGCGCCGGCCCGTCCGCCACGCCCAGGCCTTGTCGCCGCTCAGATATGGCATCCACTGGAAGACATTCGTGCGCGACGCCCCTCGCTCGCCTTCTTTCGCAGAGAAGGGCCTTCCAGTGGAGCGTCATTTTGAGCACCGAGGCCCCTCCCAGACGTCTCGCGCAGAACCCGCTTCCAGCGGAAGGCAAATCCGCGCGCGTCTCAGCCCCTAAGAGCTACGACGTGCGACGTGCCATTCGCCCCATCCCCAATGGCAACTAAAGAAAACCAACAACGCTGAAACAAATCAAAGCCCACCGCTATCCGCGCAGGTAGGCTATGGCAATCTGGGTGCGGTTGCGCAGACCGAGCTTGGCCAAAATGGAGCTGATGTGGTTGCGCACCGTGCCCTCGCCCATGTAGGCCGCCGCCGCGATTTCCTTGTTGTCCAGGCCCTCGGCAATGAGCTCAGCCACCTCGAACTCGCGCTCGGTGAGGCGCTCGAAGCCAGACGGCCTCCGGCCGGCAGCCACGCCTGTCCCCGGCCCCGCACCGCCGTCGCGGCCCGCGGCGCCAAAGTCCACGTCCTCGATCGCGCGGCCCTCCAGCACGCGCTTGCCCGCCATGACCTCGCGCAGTGCGGGGGCGATGGCGGTCACGTCCTGCTTGATGAGGTAGCCGCTCGCGCCGAGCTTGAGGGCCGAGACTATGTACTCGTCGTCGGAAAACGTCGTGAGAAAGACCACGCGCGGCACCGGATGCGGGGCCGGATGAGGTCCGCCGGGCGCCGCCTGACCGGCACCCAGGATCTCGCGCGCCGCAGAAAGCCCGTCTCGCCCTGGCATCTGGATGTCCATGAGCAGCACGTCGGGAGCCGCCTCGCGGGCCAGGCGCACCGCGTCGTGCCCACTGCAGCCGCAGCCCACGACCTCGATGTCCTCCTGTGCGCCCAGGATGATGCCGAGCGAATCGCAGACCAGCCGGTCGTCGTCGATGATTGCGATTCTCATGCAGCTCCCCTCCCGGCGCCGCCCTTGGGCACCGTGGCAAAGACCCTCCAGCCGCCGTCTGGCGCGGGCCCGGCCGAGAAGGTCCCGCCCAGCGCCTCGACGCGCTCGCGCATGGAGGCAAGGCCCATTCCCGCGGACGCGGCCGAAGGCTCCGGGGCAAAGGCGCTTCTCGCCGCGCCGTCGTCGACGACTTCCAGCTGGTAGAAGCCCGGATGCTCGCGACACCTCACCGCCACGCGCTCGGCCGCCGCGTGCCGCAACACGTTGGAGAGCGCCTCGCGCGTGACCGCCAACAGGCAGGACGACGCGTTTGCCGGCACGCGCTCGCATTGCACGTCCAGCTCGACCGCCAGGGGCGTGGAGGACGTCACGTCCGTCACCGTCTTGCGCATCTGCACGGAAAGGTCGACGGAGTCCTCCCGCAGCGCGTGGACGCTCGCGCGCACGGTGTCCAGGGCCTCCCCCAGCGTTGCGCCCACGGAGGCAAAGTCCGCCTGGACGCGCGCGTCGTCCGCATGGACCACGCGCAGGGCCTCCACCTGCAGCGTCGCACGCGTGAGGAGATGGCCCACGTTGTCGTGGATCTCACGGGCAATGCGCGCCCGCTCGGCAAGGGTTGCCAGCTCGACCTCGTACTCCTGACGGTCCAGGAGGTCGCGGTTGCGCGCGGAGAGCTCCAGCGCGCGGCCCTGAAGGGCGTCCCTGGTCTGCCGGTTTGTCACGGCGGCGCGCTCCATCTGGGTCGAGCGGACCGAGAGCAGGCACGCCAGACCGCAGCACAAGAGCAGGGGCGGCGCCGTTGCCGCGCCGGCCGAAACGCAGGCGCAGGCGAGAAGCACCGCGGCGCCCGCAGGCAGCGCGCGGGCGGCCCGACCACGGGCGCACGTCCACGGCCGGACGGCGTCATAGGCCGCGAGGGGCAGGTACGCCCGTGCGCCGGGCGCCAATGCGCCGCAGGCCAGAAGCACCAGCGGCATGATGGGGCGCAGGCGCGGCGGCACGGCCTCGGCCAGGCACGAAAGCGCCACAGCCACGCACAACCACGAGACCAGCGCGGCGTCCACCGGGCCCCGCACCAGAAGCGCGAGGCAGGTCAGAAGCACGATGGTCTTGTCCAGCAATCTGCTCATGCGCCGATTGTACGGCCTGTACGCCACGCCACCAGTGACATGTGTCACGAGTCGCTGGCGGCGGCGACTCGTGACACATGTCACTGGGCAGGCCGCGCGCCGGCGGGGATGATGGTGCCAACGCAAGCCTCGTCCTTCGGAGGACACCATGGCAGACATCGTCTCCGTACAAAGCCTCGTCAAGCGCTACGGCGAGCTGGTCGCCCTCGACCACTTTGACCTGCGCATAGCCAAGGGAGAGATCTTTGGCCTGCTGGGCCCCAACGGCTCGGGAAAGACCACGTCCATCAACTGCATGCTGCAGCTGCTGCCCTACGACAAGGGCCGCGTGCGCCTCTTTGGCCAGGACATGGCCCCCAACCGCTACGACCTCAAGCGCCGCATCGGCGTCGTGCCCCAGCAGGTGGCCGTCTTTGACGAGCTCACCGTCCGCGAGAACGTCGACTACTTCTGCAGCCTCTACGAGCCCGACCGCGCCCGCCGCCGCATGATGGTGGACGAGGCCATCGAGTTCGTCGGCCTGCAGGACTTCGCCCGCTTCCGCCCGCAGAAGCTCTCCGGAGGCCTGGCCCGGCGCCTGAACATCGCCTGCGGCATCGCCCACCGCCCCGAGCTCGTCTTCTTTGACGAGCCCACCGTGGCCGTGGACCCCCAGAGCAGAAACGCCATCCTGGACGGCATCTGCCACCTGCGCGACGAGGGCGCCACGGTGGTCTACACCAGCCACTACATGGAGGAGGTCGAGCAGATCTGCTCCCGCGTCATGATCATGGACGCCGGCCGCGCCCTGGCCCAGGGCACCGTCGACGAGCTCAAGCGCATGATCAGCATGGGCGAGAAGGTCACGGTCGAGACGGACGACCTTTCCCCCCAAGTGCTCGGGCGCGTCCGCGACCTGCCGCACGTCCTTTCCGCCGAGGTCTCGTCGGGCCAGCTGGTCTGCTCCTGCGAGGCAAGCCCGCACAACTTGGTGGACCTGCTGGACACTCTGCGCTCCGAGGGCTGCGCCATCGGCCGCGTCTGGTCCGAGCCTCCCACCCTGAACGACGTCTTCCTCGAGATCACCGGCCGCGAGCTGCGCGACCAGGAGTAGGTGGCACCCATGCTGACGACGTTTCTCACCACCCTGCGCACCCAGCTCAGGCGCCCGAGCATGCTCATATGGGTCTTCGCCTTCCCGGTGATCCTCTCAACAATCTTCCTCTTCATGTTCTCGGGCTTCTCCGCCAACGCCAACGGCGTGCCCGACAGCGTGCCCGTGGCCGTGGTCGCGGACGCCGGCTGGCGCGACTCCGCGTTCTCGCAGGTCATCGATGCCCTGTCCCAGACGTCGGACGAGAATGACGCCCTACTTGACGCCATTCTCGTCCCCGATGCCGACGAGGCGCGCCAGCTGGTCGAGTCCGGCCAGGCCGTGGGCTACCTCGCGGTAGACGCCGAGGGCGTGCCCTCGCTCGTCCTTGCGCAAGACGGCGCGGGCAACCTCACCAACAGCGCGTTTGAGGCCGACCGCTCCATCCTTGACGCCGTGACCAGCTCCTACGTCAGAAACTCCTCCCTGGTCAAGGCGGTCGCCGAGAAGGACCCGGCGGCCCTGGCCGACCCTGACCGCGTGACGCGCGCGCTCGGGCTCTCCAGCGGCATCGAGCGCGTTCAGCTCACGCACGGCACGCCCGACGAGACCGTCCGCTACTACTACGCCCTGCTGGGCATGGCCGCCCTCATGGCAGCCCAGGGCGCAGCCATCGCCGTGACGCGCCTCCAGCCCGCCGAGGGCGACCTCGGCGCCCGCCTCTGCGCCTCCGGCACCGGGCGCATGCGCATGCTTCTGGGAGCGCTTCTGGGCAGCTGGGTGGTCTCCATGCTGGCCCTGTGCCTTGCCTTCGCCTTCATGCGCCTGGTGGCCCGGATCGACTTTGGCGGCAGGGACGCCCTCTGTCTCCTGGGCCTTGCCACCTCGTCGCTTCTTGCCACGTCCATCGGCGCCGCCATCGGGGTCGCGCCCCTTCGCGGCGGGGCCAAGTCCCGCGGGGGCCTGGTGGCCGCCCTCTCCTGCCTGGCCTCGCTCTTTGCCGGCCTCTACGGCGAGGGCGCCATGGAGCTCTCCGACTACCTGGCCAAGGCCTGGCCGCCCTCGGTCTGGGTGAACCCCGCCCGCCTCATCACCGACCAGTTCTACGCCCTCTACTACTACGACTCCCTCGCGCCGTTTGCCCTGCGTGCCCTCGCGTGCGTGGCGGCCTCCGTTGCCCTCATGGGCATTGTGGCGGCGCTGACCGTAAGGAGCAGCCATGAGCACCTTTAGGAGCGCCCTGCGCGTGGCCTGGCGCCACCCCGTCTATCTGGTCACCTACCTTGCGGTCGTGAGCCTCATGGGTGTCTTGGTGGGACGTCTGGTCGCGAGCCAGGTGGCGGCCACCCCCAGCTCCTACGAGCCCGTCCGCGCGAACGTGGCCGTGGTGGACGAGGACGGCTCCGACCTCTCCCGCGCCTTTGTCGCCTGGTCGGCCAAGCGCTTTGACTTCGTGGAGACGGACAGCTCGCAGGACGTCCAGGACGCCCTCGCCCACGGCCTCGTCGACTGCGTGGTGGTGCTCCCCCAGGGCTTTGGCCAGGAGTTTCTTGACGCCGCGCGCACGACCGACGAGCTGCCGAGCGTCCAGGCCACCTACGGCACCAACGTCCAGACCGGCGTGCTGGCCGCCCAGGAGGCCTCCCAGTGGGTCTCCCTTGCCGGCAGCGCCGCCGCGCTGGAGACGGGCGCGGACGCCGAGCGCGTGGGCGAGCTTGCCAGCCAGAGCATGGCCCAGCGCGCCGACGTGGCCACCATCCAGGCCGCGGACGACAACCAGGCCAAGGCAACCGCCGGGGCCACCGCCTACTTCAACTTCTCGGCCTACCCGATCATAAGCAGCGTCGTGGTGGGCGCAGGCCTGGTGCTTTCCGTCTTCTCGGAGCCCGAGGTCAGGCGCCGCCAGGCCTGCGCGCCCGACTCGCCGGCCCGCCTCAACGCGTCGCTTCTGGGGGGCTGCCTGGTCTTGACCATGGGCGCCTGGGCCTGGACGAGCGTCCTTGGACTGGCGGTCTTTGCCCAGGAGCTCGCGGCCGTGCCCGCCTCCAACCTGGCACTCCTGCTGCTGGCCCAGCTCGCTGTCTCCCTCACGCCCCTGACGCTGGCGTTTCTCCTCTCCCAGCTGGGCCTGCGCGAGGAGGGGCTCAACGCCGCGGGCAACATCGCCGGCATGGTCCTCACCTTCCTGGGCGGGGCCTGGGTGCCCCTCTCGCTCATGGGCGAGAGCGTTCGGACGGCTGCGCACTTCGTGCCGACCTACTGGACCTCGGACGCCGTGACCATGCTGCTGGGCGGCGGGGCCCTCACCACCGCCGACCTGGCGCGCGTCGGCACCGACATCGGCGTGACCGTCCTGTTTGCCGCGGCCATCGCCTCCCTGGGCCTGGCCATCTCCCGTGTGCGCCGCGCCTAGCCGCGCCCCTCTCGCCGTGCGCCCTTCTCGCCGCACGCCGAGAAGGGCAGCGGATTGGGGTACCCTTCTGCTGTTAACCAACTCCAACAAGGGAGGGCCCATGGCCAACAAGCCCGTCAAGATCGTGATGCTCACCGGCTACCTCGGCGCCGGCAAGACCACGCTGCTCAACCACATCCTCTCCAACGACGGCGGCATCCGCGCGGCCGTCATCGTCAACGACATCGGCGAGGTCAACGTCGACGCCAGCCTCATCAAGGACGGCGGCCTCTCCGCCACCGACAACCTCATCCCGCTGACCAACGGCTGCATCTGCTGCACTCTCGCCGACGACCTGGCCAACCAGCTCTCCGGCCTGGCGGACTCCGGCGACTTTGACTACATCATCATCGAGGCCTCCGGCATCTGCGAGCCCGTGCCCATCGCCTACACCATCTCCGCCTTCTGCGACGCCGAGAAGGTCGGCGGCGAGCCCAAGCTCGCGCTGGACAACATCGTCGCCGTGGTGGACTGCGCCCGCATGTACGACGAGTTCCATGGCGGCCGCGACCTGCTGGCCGAGGACATCGACGAGGACGACATCGAGGCGCTTCTCATCTCTCAGATCGAGTTCTGCTCCACACTGGTGCTCAACAAGGTCGACACCGTCACGCCCGAGCAGCTCAGCGAGCTCAAGGCTATCGTGCACAGCCTGCAGAAGGACGCCGTCATCGTGGAGGCCACCCAGGGCAACGTCGACCTCAAGGAGATCCTTGACACCGACCGCTTTGACTTCATGAAGGCCTACAACTCCGCCGCCTGGATCGAGGCTATGGAGCACCCCGAGGAGCACGACGACCCCGAGGTCCTGGAGTACGACATCCAGACCTTTGTCTACCACCGCCGCCAGCCCTTTGACCAGGCCGCCTTCCAGAACTTTGTCGAGAACCACTGGCCCGACTGCGTGGTCCGCGCCAAGGGCGTGTTGTGGAGCGACCTCAACCCCGACATGTGCTACCTCTTTGAGCAGGCCGGCCACCAGATGCGCCTGACCGAGAACGGCCTCTTCGTCGACTCCGCCCCGGAGGAGGAGAAGCGCCAGATCCTGGCCGAGACCCCCGAGATCCAGGACCAGTGGGACCCCGAGGTGGGCGACCGCGAGACCAAGCTCTGCATCATCGGCCGCCACATGGACAAGGATGCCGTGGCCGCAAAGCTCGACGAGCTGCTGACCACCTGGACGCGCGCGTAGCCCAATAGGCTTGCCAGGGCGCCCCGGCACGGGACGAGAGCCCTTCTCGCCGCGGCCGGGACGCCCCTTTTGAGCGAGGGGAGAGGCCCATGGCAGAGATCTTACGGCGCGAGGACGCGCGCGTGTGCGCACCGTCGGGGCACGACTGCGCCTTCAGCCGCGCGGGCAGCTCCTGCATGGACAACATCCGCCTCTTTGCCGACCTCCCCGCCTCCGCCAAGCGCGAGCTCCTGTCCTGCTCCCGTCACTCCACGCACCCGGCCGGCAGCATCATCGTCCACGAGGGGGACCTCATCGAGTCCATCGTGGTGGTGCGCTCCGGGCGCATCAAGACCTTCCGCACGAGCCTCGACGGCAAGGAGTATGTGCTCGACGTGCTGCATGACGGCCAGGCCCTCTGGCACGGCATGTTCCTGGCCGACCACACCTACCGCTACTCCGTGGCCTGCCTCACCCGCGTGGAGCTCTGCCGCATCCACCGCGCGGACTTCGAGGCGCTTCTCGCCAACCACCCGGACGTGGCGCTGGGCCTCATCCGCATGGTCTGCACCGAGCTGGACGACGCCGAGGAGAAGATCATGATGCTGGGCATCCGCGACCCGCGGCGGCGCCTGGCCGAGTACCTGCTTGCCCGCGACGGCAGCTGCGTGGGACCCGAGATCCACCTCAAGCTCGAGGACATCGCCAACTCCGTGGGCCTGCGGCCCGAGACGGTAAGCCGCAACATCGCGCAGTTTGTGAGGGAGGGGCTGGTGGAGCGCCCCGGCCGCGGCCGCCTTCTGGTGGTCGACCGCGCCGGCTTGGAGGCCGTGGCCGCCGAGTAGCCGCCGGCGAAAAATTCATCGTGGTTTTCTGAGTTACTTGATTTCAATCAAGGAACGAGGGCGAGTGTCGGTTTAGATTCCTCCTGTGTTTGGTTAACACGAGGTAACGTCAACGCACGGCGCGGGAGGAACGCGGATGCAGGGGCTGGTTCACTCAACGGAGTCCTTTGGCTCGGCTGACGGGCCCGGGGTCCGCTACATCATCTTCCTCAAGGGCTGCCCCATGCGCTGCCGCTACTGCCACAACCCCGACACCTGGGCTGGCGAGGGCGGCACCATGATGGACGCCGACGCCCTGCTTGACCAGGCCGAGCGCTATCGCGGCTACTGGGGTCCGGAGGGTGGCATCACCGTCTCTGGCGGCGAGGCCCTCCTGCAGATGGACTTCCTTCTTGACCTCTTCACGCGCGCCCACGAGCGCGGCATCAACACGTGCCTGGACACCTCCCTTGCGCCCTTCACGCGCGAGGAGCCGTTCTTCTCCAAGTTCGAGAGGCTCATGGACGTGTGCGACCTGGTCATGGCCGACATCAAGCACATCGACCCCGAGCAGCACCTGGCGCTCACCGGGCGCGACAACGCCAACATCCTGGACTGCCTCTCTCACCTGAGCGAGATCGGCCAGCCGATGTGGATCCGCCACGTCCTTGTCCCCGGCATCACGGACGTGGACGAGTACCTCTACCGCACCCGCGACTTCATCGCCGGGCTCAAGACCGTCGAGCGCGTGGAGGTCCTTCCCTACCACACGCTGGGCGTCTTCAAGTGGAAGGAGCTCGGGCTCCCCTACACCCTCAAGGACACCGAGCCGCCCTCGCCCGAGCGCGTGGAGCGGGCCACCAAGATCTTGAGGGGTCAGCTCTAGTACGGCATCACCGCGGCTGCGGCCGCGTGGCACTTTAGGTCATTGGCGCACCCGCCCCCGCTCAGGGCGGGTGCCAGAAAAAAGGAGGCATGGCAATGCAGCTTCGCGAAGAGTGGGCCGGCTTCAAGGGCGGCCACTGGGTGAACGACATCAACGTCCGCGACTTCATCCAGCGCAACTACACCGAGTACAACGGCGACGAGTCCTTCCTCGAGGGCCCGAGCGACGCCACCGACACCCTCTGGGGCAAGGTCCAGGAGCTCCAGGCCGCAGAGCGCGCCAACAACGGCGTTCTGGAGTGCGAGACCGAGATCGTCTCCGGCCTGACCGCCTACGGCCCCGGTTACATCGGCGAGGACACCAAGGACCTCGAGAAGGTTGTCGGCCTGCAGACCGACAAGCCCCTCAAGCGCGCCTTCATGCCCTACGGCGGCATCAAGATGGCCCAGCAGGCGGCCGAGAACTACGGCTTCCACGTGAACGACAAGTACACGCAGATCTTCAACGAGTATCACAAGACCCACAACCAGGGTGTCTTTGACGCGTACACCCCCGAGATGCGCGCCGCCCGCCACTCCCACGTCATCACCGGCCTGCCCGACACCTACGGCCGCGGCCGCATCGTCGGCGACTACCGCCGCGTTGCCCTCTACGGCATCGACCGCCTGATTGCCGGCAAGCAGGAGGACCTGCTCAACTGCGGTGACCGCACCATGACCGACGCCGTCATCCGCCAGCGCGAGGAGATCACCGACCAGATCCGCGCCCTGCAGGGCATGAAGAAGATGGCCGAGATCTACGGCTACGACATCTCCAAGCCGGCCACCACCGCCGCCGAGGCCGTCCAGTGGCTCTACTTTGGCTACCTGGCCGCCATCAAGACCCAGAACGGCGCCGCCATGTCCGTGGGCCGCGTCTCCACCTTCCTGGACATCTACATTCATCGCGACCTTGAGGCCGGCAAGATCACCGAGGCCGAGGCCCAGGAGCTCATCGACCACCTGGTGCTCAAGCTCCGCATGGTCAAGTTCGCCCGCATCCCCTCCTACCAGGCCCTCTTCTCCGGCGACCCCGTGTGGGCCACGCTCGAGGTGGCTGGCCTGGGCCAGGACGGCCGCAGCCTCGTGACCAAGAACGACTACCGCTTCCTGCACACGCTCGAGAACATGGGTCCGGCCCCCGAGCCCAACCTCACCGTCCTGTACAGCAAGCGCCTGCCGGAGGCCTTCCGCAAGTACGCCGCCAAGATCTCCGTCACCACCTCCTCCATCCAGTACGAGAACGACGACGTCATGCGTCCCGTCTGGGGTGACGACTACAGCATCTGCTGCTGCGTGTCCGCCACCGAGACCGGCAAGGAGATGCAGTTCTTCGGCGCCCGCGCCAACCTCGCCAAGTGCCTGAACTACGCCATCAACGGCGGCAAGGACGAGAAGTTCATGGACAAGCAGGGCAACCACATGCAGGTTGGCCCCG
>CAJMPT010000013.1 GCA_905215465.1 uncultured bacterium
GTGAGCTGGGTGGACCCCACATAGTAGTGCCAGCAACCGTCAGACCACTGCCAAGAGCCATTGGTCCTCAGGCCGTAGGTCCTGGCTATGCCCTCGGCATCGGCCTCCCCCAGGGCCTTGAGGTTGGCCTCGTTGGAGAGAAACGCCGCATCCGCGTCGTTGGTGATGAAGGCGTGCTCGACGATGATGCCGAGGATGCCGCGCTGGCGCGCATAGCGGATGATGCCGTAGTAGTCAGAGGTGGAGCCGTCCGGGTAGACGGAGGAGTCATAGCCCTCGGGGTAATCGCGCGTCTTCGCCCCACGGCTGTAGAGACCCAGCGCCTGGAGGCGGTTGAGGATGTTGGCGGAAAGCGTGACGCCCATAGAAACCTCGTCGCGCTTGTAGCTGCTGCCGTTGGGATACCAAACCTCGGCGCCGTGGGCGGTCTCTGTGGCCGAGTTCATGTGAAGGCTCACGAATACGTCCGCACCGGTGTCAACGGCATCGTTGACACGTTCATAGAGATCGTCCGTCCCCGTCTTGCCATCATGGGTCATGACGACCTTTACACCCGGGTACTTCTCCAGTGCAGCTTTGCAGTAGTTTGCGATGCTGAGCGTAAGGTCGGACTCGCGGAGGCCGTGGCTGACGGCACCCGGGTTGGAGGGACCAGGTCCGTGGCCGGGGTCAAGCGCGATGGTGAACTGGCCTCCCAAGGAGCGCGCGAGCATGGACTGCGTGGACGGGGCCGCAGACTCCATCATGGCACCTGAGTCATCCAGGGAGTAAACGGTGGCGCTGGATGCGGCTGCGGCGGACTCAGGCTCAGCCGAGAAGGTAGCCACGCCAGCGGAGTCCGTTGAGGTCACGATGTAGGAGCAAGAACCATCTTGCGCGGAAAGGTCATAGGTAGAAGCCCCGCCGTCCCTATAGGTGACAGAGACGGACGATAGCTCGCACTCACCCGACAGCGTTGCCGGAAACTCAAAGAGCACAGCGTCCGCCGAGAAGGACGTGGCCGGTGCGGAGTACTGCCGACCATCCCGCACGTAGAACAGGTTGGCCGATGCCACGACCCTTTGGTTTCCAAGCCCAATGGCAATACGCTGGACGCCACCCTGCACCACGCTTGGGGACTCGACGTAGATAAAGGACTTCTCGCCAAGCTCGGCTGCCTGCGCCGAGAAGGGCAGGCTCAGGGCGAGTCCGGTGGCAAGCGTCGCAATGGCGACGGCCAGGCACAGTGGGAGCCTGGCGATGGCGTTGTGTACTCTCTTGGCTATCTGCATGGTCTGCCTCGTCTTGGTTGGTTGGAGGGACGTTGCTGTGGTGGACGGCGGTGCCCAGGCTGCCTCTTATAGGCACATTGTTTTCATGATACGTGGGGGAACCTTGTCCACGCTTCAGCAAGTGTTAATCTTTACAGGTCATACCGATTGAGACCTGCAAAATACAGAAGGCTTACATCACATTGAAAGTTCTAGCAATCATCCCCGCATACAACGAGGAGGGGTGCATCGAGGCCACGGTGGACGAGTTCGTCCGGACGTGCCCCGGCGTGGACTACCTCGTGGTCAATGACGGCTCCTCGGACCAGACCGAGGCCATCTGCAAGCGCCGCGGCTTCAACTACGTGAGCCACCCGGTCAACCTCGGCCTCACCGGCGGCTTCCAGACCGGCTGCCGCTATGCCCTGGAGAACGGCTACGACGCCGTCATCCAGTTTGACGCGGACGGCCAGCACATGCCGGAGTACGTCACCGTCATGGCCAAGCGCATGGAGGCCGACGGCGCGGACATCGTCATCGGCTCGCGCTTTGTGGACGAGGAGAAGCCCGTCTCGGCACGCATGATTGGCTCTCGCCTCATCACCGGGCTCATCAAGCTGACCTGCGGGCAAACCGTGAACGACCCCACGAGTGGCATGCGCCTGTTCAACCGAAAGATGGTGAGCGAGTTCGTACGGCGCTTCGACTTTGGCCCAGAGCCGGATTCCGTTGCGTTCCTTATGCGCAAGGGCGCCAAGGTGTCCGAGGTGCAGGTGCAGATGCGCGAGCGCCAGGCCGGCGAGAGCTACCTCAACGCCTGGAAGTCCATCTCCTACATGGCGCGCACGTGCATGTCCATCCTCTTTGTCCAGTGGTTCAGGTGATTGGCATGAACATCACTTTGCGAATCTTCTTGCTCATAGTTGCCTTCCTGACGCTGGCGTTTGTCATCCGCAAGCTCAAGAAGTCCGCGCTCGAGATCATCGACTCCATCTTCTGGGTGCTTCTGGCCGTGCTGCTCATCGTGGTGGCGGCGTTCCCGCAGCTGGTGTTCTGGGTGACGGGCGTCTTTGGGTTTGACTCGTCGTCAAACTTCGTCTTCTTCTGCGGCATTCTGGTGCTTCTGGCCCGCCTGTTCACCCAGGACCTCAAGGTGGCCACGCTCAAGCGCAAGCTCACCACCCTGACGCAGACCGAGGCGCTGAAGGAGCACGGGAGGTAGGAAGAGGCGCATCTCCTGGCTCTTTCTTGCCACATCGAGCAACGCTTCGCTCAAATCTCGGCTACGTTTGGCTTTAAATTCGAGAGCACTTAATATCAGCCGAATAAATTCGGCATATGCCCAGTTGATTGAGGTGCCTTTCGGGCTTCTACCCGACTCGTCCGGAACAAAACACAAACGTAGCCGAGTTTTGGTGAATTATGCTCAGAACAACAAGGAGGAGACAGGGGCTCATCGGCTATTTCACATTTCTAAAGGCAATCAGGGCCATGACCTTATCGGCATTGGCCGGCACGAGGTAGCCCTTGGCAATTGCGCTCTTGTTATAGGCAAGAGGCGTGCCCTTGGTAGCGTCGGAAAGCACTGACGTGAAGAACTGCTCCCAGCTCATATACTCGGCGCTCTCAACGTAGTTCTCGGAGTTGGCCAGGATTTCTTCGATGCCATCCGCCTTGACAATCCCAGATGAGAGCAGAAGCCACTCAAAGGACTCTGGAAGGCACACCGTCACCTCATGGGGATGTTCCTTCTGGTACTTGAGGATCCTGTCGACATACGGACCAAAGGCGGCGCCGTCCGCTATGACGAAGACGGTGCCGCCCTCGTGGCCACACAGCCAGCCTAGAATCTTGGCATTGCTTTGCGCTGACTCACAAAGGAGCTTCTCCTCATCGAAGCGAGCCTCGAAGAACTGCAGGCCTGACTTGGAGTCCTCCGTTAACAGAACATCAAAGTCTTTACTTGCCTTCGCGCGTGAGAGACTGTAGCGATGGCCTTCCAACTCCTTGTACATGGGAACCAGAGAGTGAAACTTGCCGCTCGTCTTGATCTTATACACCTCGTTGACGCTGTACGGCAGGCACGGGAGCTCACTGCGCGTAAAGATGACGTAGTAGTTGTCGGAATCCCTGGCGGCACGGGCAAAATCCTCAGTCGGCAGGTCTTCCATGCCCTCATCGATGAATACGATAGAACCGGCGATGCCTGCCAGCTGGTTTTTCCAGTCAATATCGGTCAAGGCCACGCAGGGGCAATCGCATTGAATGGCCACTCCGGAACGGTCGCCCAGACGCGTATGGTCGGCCACCATGTCATAGAGGGTGGTCTTTCCCGTCCCGCTGTCTCCGCGAACGATGGTGATGTTTCGACGCACGGTAAACTCGAAGGTGGTACCGCGCCTGCGAGACACCTTGACCTTGTAGCTGCCCTTCATCACGACCCCTAGAAGCAATCGACGGTTGCGGTCAGAAGCTCATCCATGTTGCTAACGGTCTTTCCGTTGTTAAGAACCTTTATTTTGAAGGGACCCTTCCCAAAGTCCATGACATGGTGAAGGTTGATGACCACCTTGCGATTCTCGGCAATCTTGAGAAGCCACTTTGCGCAGTTGTCTCCGCAGGTAGATGCGTTGAAGACATGCTCTCTGTCAAATTTGACGAGCATGAGCGTCTTTACGCCACCAGAAAGGGCGAGCGGCGTGATGCTTCCCAGCACAGGGCTCTCAATGACGGACCCCGACACCACGTCGGACTTGTCCACGTCCTTGATCATCTGAACGGACAGCGGGTTTGTGATCCAGGAGTCACGGTACGTGTTCTTGAAGTAGACCGCCGTGTTGTATATGGCATCAGGCATCTCACCAAAGTAGACATTCAGCATGTGGTACTCACCGCCTTTTTTGACGCAGGTTATCTGATAGTCATGGTAGCGGACGCCGCGTCCAATGGCACATGCTACCTGCGGTGCCTCCGGGCGTCGCGGATGATGTCGCGGGCGATCCAGATGCCTAGGAAGAACGCCACGATGTAGCCCACGAAGCCAATGACCGGGATGCCGATGATGACCGGCTGGATGCGGGCGTAGTAGACCACCGACGAGCCTATGAACAGGCCCGCCACGATGATGCCCATGGTCAGGCGGTTGGCCGTGCGAGAGAAGTCCTCCAGCGGGTCCTCCGTGCCGGCCACGTCAAGGTTCACGCGCAGCTGGCCGCGTGTGAGCATGCGCATGGCAACCTGGGCCTCCCCCGCCGCACCCAGAAGGCCGTGCGTGGCGGCCAGAGTCTCCTTGGCAAGGCGGCGCAGCTCGCGGCTGGCAAGCTCCTCGGGGTCCGTGTGGGCCCTCAGGTGCCGCTTGATGATGTCCACCATGGAGGCGCCGGGCATGAGGTTGTCCACCACGCCCTCCAGGGTCACCAGGGCGCGTGCCAGCATGGTCACCGTGCCCGGCAGCTCGATACCGTTCTTCTGCGCCATGGAGACCAGAGACCCCACAAAGGCGCCAATGTCCAGGTCAGACAGGTTGGCCGCACCAAAGTCCGCCACAATGGCGTCCAGGTCGGAGAGCAGGTGCGCCTGGTCCACCTCGGCGCTGTCGGATATGGAGAAGCGCATGAGGCCGTCCGCCAGGCGCGCGGAGTCCTTCTCGGCCACCGCGACGATCATGTCCGAGAGGGCGCTGCGGTCGCGCGAGGAGAGCCTGCCCATGATGCCCAGGTCCATGTAGACGATCCTGCCGCCGGAAACCACGATGTTTCCCGGGTGGGGATCGGCGTGGAAGAAGCCGTCGTCCAGCATCTGCGTGGCAAAGTTGTCCACGAGCTTCTCGCCAATCTCGGCGCAGTCGTAGCCCTCGGCGGTGAGGCGGGCCGTGTCGTCGATGGGGATGCCCTCGACGTAGTCCATGACCACCACGTGGCGGGTGCACAGGGCCGGGTGGGGCTTGGGGCACTCCAGGTAGACGCAGCCGGCGTTGTTGCGGCGGAACTCCTCGAGGTTTCTGGCCTCCACGAGGAAGTCCGTCTCCTCGCGGAAGGACTGCCAGAGCTCGTCCACAACGGACTGCAGGTCAAGGAACTGGTTCTGCCCCATGAAGCGGCTCATGTAGCGCGCGAGGGACCTCATGATGGAGATGTCCTGCGCCATGGTCTCCTGCACGTGGGGGCGCTGGACCTTGATGGCCACGAGCTCGCCCGTGACCAGGCGCGCCTTGTGCACCTGGGCCACCGAGGCCGAGCCCAGCGGGTTGTCGTCAATGGCGTCGAAGATGTCCTCGATGTGACGGTCGTACTCGGCGCGCAGGGCCGAGAGCACGGTGTCTCGGTCCATGGGCTCCACGTCCGTGCGCAGGCGCTCCAGCTCGCGCGTGAAGCTCGGCGGCAGAATCTCGGACCGCATGGAGAGGATCTGCCCCGCCTTGACAAAGGTGGGCCCCAGCTCCTCCAGCATGCGGCGCAGCGTCTTGGGCGTGAGGCCGTGGAAGATGTCGTAGCGCCTCACGATGGCCAGCATCTCTCCAATGCGCCGCAGCTTGGAGCGGCGAGAGGGGCCCTGCGCCCCTGAGTTGCGGCCGCCGAGAAGGCCGATGGTCTGGCCGTCGGCGTCGGCGCCCTCGAGCTCCTGCTGGACGCTCGCGTACCAGTCGTCGAGGAGCTCCTGCGCGGACTGTCCGCGCGGGGGCTCCTCGACGTGCTGGCCGGCTTGCCGGCCGTTGCTGTCCTGCGCCTGGGCCACGCCCTACTCCGCGCTGTCCTCGGCGGACTCGGCCTGGGCGGCGGGCTCCTCCTCGACGCCGTCCTCGACGTCGACGGTCACCTTGGCGGCCTCGATATCGGCCGTCATCTGGGCGACCTTGGCGGCGTAGGCGGCGCGGTCCTCGTCGGAGAGGGCCTCCAGGAAGGTGCGCAGCGCGGTGTCGGTGGTCTCCTGCGCGGCCTCCTTGGCCTTGCGCGAGAGCTCCTGGTTGAGCGACTTGCCCTGCTGGACGGTGAGCTCACCCTTCTTGACCAGGTCCTCCACGGCCTGCTGGGACTTCTCGGCGGTGATGGCCACGGCGCCGACGGTTGCCAGGAAGGCCTTATTGAGGCCACCCATGATGTCAATTCCAGCCATGCTCTTCTCCCTTCTTGGGCGGGCGCGGGCCCGTCCTCCTTTTGTCTCACTGTACCCCTTGGGGCGATGGGCGTTTCCCTTTAGCCCCGCCCGTCCGGCAGACGGGGCCGCCCCGCGGGGCGGAAGGCTAGCCGAGAAGAACGCGCCGCAGGTCGTCCACGGTGTCGCACAGGGCGCAGCACCCGGCGTCAACGAGCTCCTGCGGCTCGCACGTGTGGCCCACGGTCACGCCCACGCAGGGCAGGCCCGCCTCGTGGGCGGCCTCGGCGTCAAAGCGGCGGTCTCCCACCATGACGGCCTGGTCGGGCGAGAAGCCCAGGCGGCCCAGGACGTCGCCAATGATCATGGCCTTGGTCTGGCCGTTGTCGCGCTCCTTGCCCAGCGGCAGATCGAAGAGGTCGCGGACCCCGTTGACGTCGATGCCGCGGTCCAGCAGGAACTGCCTCTTGAAGGAGGCGATGGCCACCTTGCGGCCGGCGGCCCGCAGGTCCCCCAGCAGCTCGCGCATGCCGTCGAAGAGCGGCCAGCCGTCGCGCCCGAGGTTCTGATAGACGGCGCGGTACTCCTCGGTGATCCGCATGGCCTCCTCGGGGTCCACGCCGTAGACCTCGGTGAAGGCGGCCGGGAAGGGCGGCCCCACGATGCGGCGCATGTCCCCCAATGCCTCGTCCGTCCAGCCGTGCCGGTGCATGACGGAGCGTGCGGTGCGGATGATGCCGGGCATGGAGTCCACGAGTGTTCCGTCAAAGTCAAAGATAACGAGGTCCTTGCTGGCCACGTCCTCGCCGGTGAGGGGCATGGGGAGTCCTTTCTGGTTGGTTTCTACCCAAGGGTAACACGTGCGGCGCGGCCCAGGCGCCCCGCGACCTCGCGGCTCGCCGTCATTGCCCCGCAACATCCGAGTCGTATCATGAAGGGTCACCCTGCGTCACCCTACCAAAGGAGAGTGCCGTGCACGCCGAGCCCTTTGCCTGCTACCGACCCGCGCCGGAGTCCGCCGCGGAGTTTGCCGCCCTGCCCTACGACGTCTTTGACCGCGAGGGGGCGGCCGCCTACGTAAGCGAGCACCCCCGTTCCTTTTTGGGCATAGACCGCCCCGAGACGGGCTTCTCGTCTGACCACGACATGTACGCCGACGACGTCTACGCGCACGCGTCCGAGCTCCTGCGCGAGCGCGTGGCCGACGGCACCCTGGTGCGCGACGGCCGCGCCTGCTACTACCTCTACCGCCTGGAGCAGGACGGCCGCGAGCAGACGGGCATCGTGGCCGCGTGCTCGCTCGACGACTACAACAACGGCGTCATCCGCCGCCACGAGAGCACCCGCCGCGCCAAGGAGGAGGACCGCGTCCGCCACATCCGCGCGACGGGCTGCCAGACGGGTCCGATCTTCCTCGCCTACCGCGACAACCCGGCGCTGGAGGCGCTGGTGGAGGCCGCAAAGGGCGCGGAGCCCCTCTATGACTTCACGGACGGCGAGGGCGTCCGCCAGACCGTCTGGCGCGTGGCCCGCCCGGCCGCCGTCGAGGCCTTCCAGATGATGCTGGCCTACATCCCGCGCGCCTACATCGCGGACGGCCACCACCGCGCGGCCTCGGCAGCCCGCGTCTGCCAGCAGATGCGCACCGAGGAGGGACGCGAGCACACCGGCCGCGAGGCCTACAACTACCTGCTGTGCGTTCTCTTCCCGGCAAGCCAGCTCACCGTGCTGCCCTACGAGCGCGTGGTGGCGGACGCCGCCGGCATGGGCGAGGACGAGCTCGTGGCGGCCGTGGCGGCGGCGGGCTTTGAGGTGGGGCCCAGGCGGGAGGAGCCCGTGGAGCCAGGCGAGCGCGGGACCTTTGGGATGTACGCCTTCGGCGCCTGGCGCGAGCTGCGCTTTGTTGACGGAGACGCCGTTGAGGGCGACCCTGTGGCGCGCCTGGACGCCTCCGTCCTGCAGGACCGCGTGCTGGGACCAGTGCTGGGCATCGGCGACCCGCGCGAAGACCCGCGCGTGAGCTTTGTCGGCGGGGCGTCCGGGCCGGGCGAGCTGGAGCGCCGCGCCGGAAGCACGGGCGTGGCCTTCAGCCTTCACGCCACCTCGGTGGACGAGCTCATGGCCGTGGCCGATGCCGGTCTGCTGATGCCGCCCAAGTCCACCTGGTTTGAGCCCAAGCTCAGAAGCGGCCTGTTCATCAGACGCATCGCCAACAAGAACACCGTCATCGACGGCGTGGGCAGGCCCGCGCCCAGGGAGGACTAGCGTGGGCACCGCCAAGGGGCCGCTCTCCGGCCTGGGCAGGCTCGTCTCGGCGCTTGCCGGGAGGGGCAGGGCCGCAGCCGAGAAGGGCACGGAGGCTGAGGACGCGCAGCAGGTGGCGCCGGCCACCGCTTCGCGCGAGGCCGGCGAGAAGGGCGCGGCGGGAGCCTCTGTCACGGCCGAGGCCGAGACCGAGGCCGCCCCGAGCGAGAGCGCGCTGGACATGGCCGCCCTGGTCAGGGAGCTGCTCGGCAGCAGGGAGCCACTGGACCGGCTGCGCGGCTTCGTCACGGACGTCGAGGGGCGGGCCGCCGGGGACGCCTCACGGCAGGACGCGCTTCTCCCCTGCGGGCGGGAGCGCCACCTGGCGCGGCGCCTGCGCGAGGCGGGGCTCTTTGACGACGACGTGGAGCTGCCCGGCTTGAGGGTCATCCAGCCGCGCATGACGGGACTGGTCTACCTGCGCGTGACCGACCGCGAGCTCCCCTACCTGGCTAAGCTGCGCGTCATGGCGCTCGAGGCCGCCCTCAACGAGGCCCTGCTCAGCCAGGCCATGCCCGACGCAGACCCCGCCGCCGGCGAGAGGGACCTCGTCCGAGACGAGCGCCTGCTGCGCCGCTCCATCGCCGAGCAGGCCCGGACCCTGGGGCCGGCCACCGAGCCCGACGATGGCTGCGGCGAGTGGGGGTGCCGTCGCGCGCTGGCCTACGGCATCGAGGCCTTCCAGCTGCCCTTCCGCCTGAAGGCCGACTTCCGTGTCAACGCGGCCGCCGGGGCCGCGGCCTTTGAGCTGGCGCTGGTGCCGCCCCGCGTCATGCCGGGCGAGGCCTGGGTGGACGAGCTGGGCGTCGTTGCCGCCACGGGCCAGATGCGCCGCCAGATGGCGTCCGACTACAACCTCAGGCTGGGTCTTCTGGTGGCCGCCTGGGCCTTCGAGGGGGCGCCCGCGCTTAACGAGGTCTGGGTTGCGGGCACGCTTGACACCGCCACCTCTCACGAGTGCCTCTACTGGGGCCGCCTCACCCGTTCTGACCTGGAGGGCATTGACCTTGGGCCGGGTCTTGACCCCGCGGAGGCGCTCCGTGCGGCAGGCGTCACCATGGAGCTTGACGATGGCGCGCTGCTGCCCGTGAGGCAGGGCTTCTCGCTTGAGGACGAGCTCTTCTGCCCGCCCGCGCGCTACGACGCGCCGGAGACCTCAGACCGCGAGCTGCCGGCGGAGGCCGCCCGTGCGCTGGGCGCCTCATGCGTGGCCGACCTCGGCATAGACGAGGCCTGCCGGCGCACCAAGGCCGCAGACGAGCTCACCCGCGGCATCACCGGCTCCACGGAGGGCAACGTGCGCCTCCTGATGTCCCTCATGACGGACGGGGCGGACCCGGCCATGGACGCCGCCTGCCGCCGCGTGATGGAGGGCCTCATCGAGGGGACCCTGTCCGACGACGACCCGCTTGCCGTGGCCGAGGAGCTTGCGCACGGAGACGCGCTCTCTCGCGCCGTCGAGCTGGGCACCAGCCGCATGATGGCAAAAGACGTCGCGGGCGCCGGTCGCGCCGTTCTTGACGCGCTGGCTCCCGTGGAGGATGCCGGCACGTACGCGGACACTGACGACGTCGCCTGGCGCGCCTTTGGCAGCTACGTTGACCGCGTGCTCTACAACCGACTGATGGCGACCTCGGGGACCAAGACGCGCCTCGCGCCCGCGGCCCTCTACCAGGCCCGCCTCATCGCATCACAGACCGAGCTCATCCAGGGCAACGCCGAGAGCGCCCGCGGCCTTGCCGCGGCGGCCGCACACCTCGCGCCGCTTTCTGCCGAGGCCGCGCTGCAGCTCTCCAACTGCCTCTCCGCCCTCGGGGACATCGACGGGGCCACGGAGGCGGTGCGGCGGATGCTGGCCCTCGCTCATGACCCAGAGGCCATCGGCATGGGCTACATCCGCATGTCCCAGCTCCAATGGGAGCGCGGCCGCTCCCGCGTGGCGCGTGCCTGCCTGCAGCGGGCACGCGAGTACGTGCCGGGGCCGCTTTGGGCCGCGGGCATGCAGGTCATGGCAATCATGGGCCATGCGCTTGACCCCGAGGGCGAGCCCACCGCCGAGGAGGCGCGGGCAGCACTGCTGGAGGCAGACGTCCCCCTGGCGCCCACGGAGCGCGTGAGCGAGGTCTTCTTCGAGGGCCTGCGCGCAAGCCTTGACCAGGAGATCTTCCCCGTGGCCAGGGACTTCATGTCCAACCTGGGCACCATGTCTCGCGACGACGTCTACTTTGGCATCCTGCGCTCCCTCGAGGACGCGCCCGACCGCTAGGAGCCTCTGAGGCCATGGGTTTCTCGACTGATACAGGGTTTGATGCACAGAGGAGCGGTGCGGAGGCGCTCTGGCCGCCGGCGTTTGACGCCGCGATCTTTGACTTTGACGGCACGCTGGCCGCGACCGAGGGCCTCTGGGAGGAGGTCGACCGCATCTTCTTTGGCCAGCGCGGCATTGAGTACGACGCCCTGGCGCACCAGACACTGGCGACCCTCGGCTTTGCGGCCGGCGCCGAGTGGGTTCGCCAGACCTACGGGCTGGACGAGCCGACGGCCGACATCTGCGACGAGTGGAACCGCCTGGGGCATGCCCTCTACGAGACGCGCGTGGAGCTCAGACCCGGTGCGAGGGAGTACCTGGCCGCGCTGAGGCGGGCCGGCGTCCCGATTGCGCTGGCCACGACCAACGACCCGTACGTGCTCTCCGCAATGGCGCCGCGCGTTGACGTGGCCGAGCTCTTTGACGCCGTGGTCTGCGGCAGGGAGGTTGCCCACGCCACCAAGGACCACCCGGACGTCTACCTGGAGGCGGCCCGGCGACTGGGCGTTGACCCCGCTGCCTGCTTGGTCTTTGAGGACATCCTCCCCGGCGTGAGGAGCGCCCGCGGGTGCGGCATGATGGCCTGCGCCGTCCGCTGCGCCGACCCCCGACAGCCCCGCGAGACCCTCCGCCGCGAGGCCGACCTCTGGCTCAACTCCTGGACCGACATCACGCTCTAGCGGCATGTCCTTCTCGCCGGCCGCCCCACGTGGCCTTCCCGCCCACCCCGCCGTTTGCATGTGAAAGCGGACGCCCACGATGGCGTGAGCGTCCGCAAATGCCGGCAAACCGCGGCGAGAGGTGCGTTGGGCTGGCGGGTGCTAGTCGGAAGAGGCGTCGGCCTCCCGCTTGGCGTCCCAGCGGCACCAGAGGATGAAGGCCACGATCACGCCGCAGGTGATGAAGATGTCGGCAACGTTGAAGACGGCGAAGTCCATGAAGGTGGTGGCAAAGAAGTCGGTCACGCGCCCGGCCACCACGCGGTCGATGGCGTTGCCGATGCCGCCGCCGCAGATGCAGCCCAGCGTGGCCACCAGGGCGGGCGGCATGTCCATCTCGCGCCAGGCAAGGACGCAGCTGGCCACGCAGATGACGGCGCAGATGAGGACGAAGAGCGTCCCCCTGCCCTCCCCCATGGAGAAGGCCGCGCCTGTGTTGTAGACGAGCGACAGGTCCATGACGTGCGGAATGAGCGTCACGGGCTCTCCCGGCACGAGCGCCGAGCGCACCCATGCCTTGCTCAGCTGGTCGAGCACGACGACCGCGGCCGCGGCCCCGCCCAGAAGGGCAAGGCGCGCGGCCGCAGATGCGTGCTGGCCCTTGGCAGCCAAGCCCGGCCTACTCTGCGCTGACGGCGGCCACGGCGTCGTGGCAGCGGCAGCAGAGGCCGTCAGCGCCCAGCGTGCGGTAGTTCCAGCAGCGCGGGCACTTCTCGCCGTCGGCCGGGGCAACGGTGCAGGAGAGCTCCTCGCCCTCGGAGACGCTGACCTCGGAGCACACGAAGACCTCGGAGAGGTCCACGGGGCTCTGGCCGGCGAGAAGGGCGTAGGCGGCCTCGGGCAGGACGAGGGCGGCCTTGGCGCCTTGGGAGGTCTTCTCGGTCACGGCGCCAGCGGCCTTGGCCTCCTCGAAGGCCTTGGTGAAGGCGTCGCGGGCGACGCTGAGCTCGGCGTAGGCGGCAAGCTCGCCCTTGCACTCCTCGGGCGTCCAGGGAGCCTGGTACCAGTCCAGCAGGGCGGCGTACTTCTGGCCGTCGCGCATGGACTCGGGCAGGAAGGCCATGACCTCGTCGCAGGTGAAGCACAGGATGGGCTGCAGGTCGTGCACGAGCATGGAGAGGATCTGGGCCCAGACGGTGAGGGCGCTCCTGCGGTCGGCGCCGTCCTTCTGGCCGCAGTAGACGCGGTCCTTGGTGGCGTTGAGGTAGCCGTTGGAGAGCTCGGTCACGTAGTCGTAGAGGTTGCGGTAGACAACGTTGAAGCGGTAGCCACGGTAGGCCTCGGTGACCACGGAGTGGACCTCGCACATGCGGGCCAGGGTCAGGCGGTCGTAGGGCAGAAGCTCGTCTACGACCACGGCGTCGGTCGCCGGGTCAAACTGGCCCTCGATCTCTCCCAGCAGGAAGCGCAGGGTGTTGCGGATCTTGCGGTAGGCCTCGCCCACGTGGCCGAGGATGGCGTCGTCGCAGGGGACGTCGGTGGAGGTGTCCACCGAGGAGACCCACAGGCGCATGACGTCGGCGCCGCGGGAGTCGCACTCGGCGTTGGGGTCGATGACGTTGCCCAGGGACTTGGACATCTTGCGGCCCTGGCCGTCCAGGGTGAAGCCTTGGGAGACCACGGAGCGGTACGGGGCCACGCCATAGGCGGCCACGGACGTCATGAGGGAGCTCATGAACCAGCCGCGGTGCTGGTCGGAGCCCTCGAGGTACATGTCGGCCGGGAACTTGAGGTAGCCGCGGTGCTTGCAGACGGCGGTGTGGGAGACGCCGGAGTCCCACCAGACGTCCAGGATGTCCTTGTTGGCCTTGAGGTTGTGGCCGCCGCACTTGGGGCAGGTGCAGGCGTCGCCCAGGTAGCTGGCCGGGTCGTCGGTGAACCAGGCGTCGGAGCCCTTCTCGCGGAAGAGCTCGATGACGGCATCGAGGGTCTGGTCGTTCATGACCGTCTCGCCGCAGTCCTGGCAGGTGTAGGCCGGGATGGGCACGCCCCAGTTGCGCTGGCGGGAGATGCACCAGTCAGGACGACCCTCGACCATGGAGCCGATGCGCTTGACCGCGTGCGCGGGGTAGAAGTCCACGCGGGAGAGCTCGTCGGTCGCCTTGGCGCGCAGGCTCCGGCCGTCGGCGAGCGGCTTGTCCATGGAGACGAACCACTGGCTGGTGGCGCGGAAGATGACGGGCTCCTTGCAGCGCCAGCAGTGCGGGTAGCTGTGGTTGATGTCCACGTGGGCCACCAGGGTGCCCTTCTCGCGGAGCCACTCGATGATCTTGGGGTTGGCCTCGTTGACGTCCATGCCGGACCAGGGGCCGCCGGTGCCGATGGTGTCGCCCACGTAGAAGCGGCCGTCGTCGTCGACGGGCATGACAAGCTCAAGGCCCCACTTGCAGCCAGCGTTGTAGTCGTCAACGCCGTGGCCGGGGGCGGTGTGCACGATGCCCGTGCCGTCGTCCAGGCTCACGTAGTCGGCGGTGATGAAGCGGCCCTGGAACTCCGGGAAGATGGGCTGCTCGTAGGTGTTCTCGGCAAGCTCGGCGCCCGTGGCGTGCCAGGGCTGGCCGTCGGCGCCCAGGGCCACCTCGCAGTCCCAGCCGGCAATCTCGCAGACGCGCTCCTTCAGGGCGTCGGCCATGATCTCGGCGCGGCCGTCGTGGACCACGGCGACGTAGTCAAAGTCCGGGCCCAGGATGACGCCGGTGTCGGCCGGCATGGTCCAGGGCGTGGTGGTCCAGATGACCACGTCGGTCTTGCCGGCGTAGTTCTCCAGGCCCGCAGGAGTGCTGGTCAGGACGAAGCGCACGTAGATGGAGGGGCTGACCTCGTCGCCGTACTCGATCTCCGCCTCGGCCAGGGCCGTGTGGCAGTGGGTGCACCAGTGCACCGGCTTGCGGCCGCGGTAGATGGCGCCATTGTCAAAGATGGCCTTGAAGATCTCAACGTCGGTGGCGTCGTAGTCGTTGACGTAGGTCAGGTAGGGGTTGTCCCACTCGGCCAGAACGCCCAGGCGCTTGAAGCCCTGGCGCTGGGTATCGACCTGCTCGACGGCCATCTTGCGGCAGAGCTCGCGGATCTTCTCGGTGGGGAGCTGGTTGAACTTCTCGGTGCCGAGCATCTGCTCGACCTTGTGCTCGATGGGCTGGCCGTGGCAGTCCCAGCCGGGCACGTAGGGCGTCTGGTAGCCCTGCATGGCCCAGAAGCGGTTGATGATGTCCTTGGAGATCTTGTTCTGCGCGTGGCCGAGGTGGATGGGGCCGTTGGCGTACGGGGGGCCGTCGTGCAGGACGAACTTGTCGTGGCCCTCGTTCTTCTTGAGGAGCTGGGCGTAGACGTCGTTGTCGTACCACTCCTTGAGCCTCTTGGGCTCGTTCTGAGCCAGGCTCGCGCGCATCGGGAAGCCCGTCTGCGGCAGGTTAGTGGTCTTCTTGTACTCGTTTGCCACCTCTGTGACCCCTTTCTGGGCACCAAAAAAGCGCCCGTCCCGTCGTGCTGGGACGAAGCGCTCACGTCACACTTCGCTTGTTACCACCCAGCGAGCGGAATTACCGCGTAACTCGGCTGGCCTGTGACGGCGGCCACTCCGGCGACGCCTACTTGCAGGGCGCGTGCGCCTTGCTTTGGGGCCGCGGCTCGGGGGTGATCTTCTCCGGGACGCGGACGCGAGATCCCACCAGCCTCGCTCTCTTCTGACCGCGCGATCCCGGGTACTCTCCCCTTCATCGCCTATGGTCAAAGATGGTACCACGTTCTTCTCGCAGATTGGGGACGTGTTCGTTTTTGCGCAAACCCGGGACAGGTTGCGCGACGCGCGTCCCCAATGGCGCGCCGTCACGACTGCGAGGTGAACCAGCGGCCGCGCTCCCACCAGATGGTGCGGCGCGCTTCCCGGTGGCCCGGGCGCTTGAAGGCCACCTCGTACTGCTCCACGACGGTGCCCATGTCCCAGCGGCCCAGCGTGCGGATGTGGGTGGTGGAGGCTGCCGGGAAGCGCCGGCCGTCCGGCCAGAGGACCTCGTCCATCCGCACGCGGCCGTCCTCCGCGCACTCCAGGGCCACGTGCAGGTAGGTGCGTTCCCCCTCCAGCGGGATGCCGTTGGTGCCTGCCAGCGAGTGCCGTGCCGTCATGCGTCCTCCCCCTCTTCGTAGATGTCGTCCCCAGGCCAGGGCACGGGCTCCTGGCAGGCGGCCCTGGCCTCGGCGGCCCGCAGCAGATCCTCCAGCCCCGTGAGCGCCGCAAAGGGCATGAACTGCGCCGCCCTCTGCGCGCGCGGCCGCGGCGGGTGCGGCCCCACCCCGGCCGGCGGCGTCGCGGGGCCCGCGCCTGCCCGACCACGCGCCCCCGCGCTAGCCAAGGTGCCCTCCCACCTGCTCGTTTCTTGTCCTGCCCGTTGACCCGGGCCTGAAGCTCGTGCCCCTGACCAGCGCGTTCTTGCCAAAGCGCCCCTTTACCGCGAGCGTCGCCCTCGTGAGCTCGTGCTCGCGGGCCAGCGCCTCCCCATCGTCAAAGAGCGAGGGCTGGGAGACGCCGGCCGGAACCAGCCCCATGAGCGCCACGCCAAGGCGCCGCACGAGGCGCGTGGGGTCTGCCACCTCGTCCCACAGGGCGAGCAGCAGCCGGCAGAGCTCCGAGCGCGAATCCGTGGGGGCACCCAGGCGGCGAGAGGCGCTGGCGCCCGCGGACCCCTCCCCGGCGCAGGAGTACCCCACCCAGAGCGAGACCCCCGTGCAGGCCGCGTCCTTCCGCACCAGGTCAAGGCAGGACGCGTCTGCCATCTCCCTCAGCACAACGCGCGCCTGGTCAGAGGGGTAGTCACACATGAGGACCTGACCGTTGCTTATGGAGTGGGTCTGCGGGCGGAAGGCGTGGATGTCCGCCATGGTGCAGGGCTCGCGCCCCCAGGCATGGTCTATGAGGTACTCGGCGCTGACCCCAAACGCCCCGTAGAGAAGGTCCTCGTTGACGCGGGCAACGCCCGCCAGGTCAAGGGCGCCGTAGCGCTCCAGCCTGCGGGCCGTGCCCGGCCCTATGCCCCAGATGTCCGTGAGGGGCCGGTGGTGCCAGATGCGGCGCCTGAAGGTCTCCTCGTCGAGCCAGCCGACGTTGTCTGGCTCGTGCTTGGCCAGGACGTCGAGGGCAACCTTGGTGAGGAAGAGGTTGGTGCCCACCCCCGCCGTAGCGCAGATGCCGCGTTCCCTCCTGATCACGCGCATGAGCTTCTTTGCCATGGAGAGGGGCGTCTCGCCGTAGAGCCTGAGGTAGCCGGTGACGTCTATGAAGCACTCGTCCACCGAGTAGACATGGATGTCCTCCGGCGAGAAGTACCTGAGGTAGATGCCGTATATCTCCGCGGACTCCTCCATGTACCTGCGCATGTGAGGACGGCACTCTATGAACTCGACCGACTTGGGTATCTCGTACACCCGGCAGCGGTTGCGAATGCCAAGGGCCTTCATGGCCGGCGTGATGGCAAGGCAGATGGTGCCCTTGCCGCGGCACTTGTCCGCCACCACAAGGTTGGTCCTGAACGGGTCAAGCCCCCTGTCCACGCACTCCACCGAGGCATAGAAGCACTTGAGGTCTATGCAGAGGTAGACGCTCCCCGTATCCACTGGCCCTGTTGACATGGCACCCCCAATGCAAACGTGTGTTCTTGTCGCCTGGCATCATGGTACCTCAACCGGACGCAAATACTAGAACAAATGTGCGCAATTCTGAAGCGGGCACGACGCCGGTCTGTGGTATGTTGGCATCACACATTGCGAATAGAGGCACCGTCCAAACCGCACTGCGGCTGCGCGCGCGAGGTAACGCGCAGGGACGGCGTTGGGCACGCGGAAGAGAGGCAAGCATCCCCTTGCCACACTCCGCGTGCCCTTTCTCTTCTCGCGCCGGCGGCCCTGGGGGCCACAAGACAGAGAGGAAGCACCATGACCGAGAAGAAGAGCAGCTGGGACGAGCCGCGCCACGCCGCGTTCACCCACGAGGAGGACGTGGCGTTCCTGCGCCAGGCCATCGAGGTCTCCCGCCGCAGCCGCGAGCACGGCAACACCCCCTTCGGCGCCATCCTGGTGAACGAGAACAAGGAGGTCGTGCTGGAGCAGGAGAACCGCGAGATCAGCGAGCACATCTGCACCGGCCACGCCGAGACCTCCCTCATGGAGGCCGCCAGCAAGAGGTTTGACCACGACTACCTCTGGCAGTGCACGCTCTACACCACCGGCGAGCCCTGCGCCATGTGCTCGGGCGCCATCTACTGGGGCAACGTCGGCCGCGTAGTGTATGCCATGACCGAGCGCAACATCCTCGCCCAGACCGGCGACAACGAGCAGAACCCCACGCTGGACACCCCCTGCCGCCAGATCTTTGGCTCCAGCCAGAAGGACATCGAGGTCGTCGGCCCCTTCCCCGAGCTCGTCGAGGAGGCCTGCGAGGTCCACAAGGGCTACTGGGACTAGCCGCGCGGCAGGCGCCCACGCCCACGGGCAAGTGGCGCCGCCACCGCCACGCAAGACACAAGAGGGCCCGGCGAGAGGAACTTCTCGCCGGGCCCTTTGCGTGCGACGGGACCTACGGGGGAGACCCGAGGCGGGCCTCTACTGCTGGGGCTTGGGCATCTGGGGCGCGAAGCCGTCGTCGCGTGTGAGGATGTTCATGAACTCGTCGCCCGTGATGGTCTCCTTCTTCTGGAGGTAGTGGGCGATCTCGTGCAGCTTGAAGCGGTTGGCGCGCAGGGTGTCCAGAGCCTGCTTGTGACCCTCCTCCACGAGGCGCCTGACCTCGGCGTCGACCTCCTGCGCGGTGCCCTCGGAGCAGGTGAGCTCGGAGCCGCCGCCCAGGTAGCGGTTGCGCTGCTGGCCCAGGGCCACCATGCCGAACTTGTCGGACATGCCGTACTGGGTCACCATGGCGCGGGCGATGCTCGTGGCCTTCTCGATGTCGTTGGAGGCACCGGTGGTCTTCTCGTCCTCGCCGAAGATGAGCTCCTCGGCCGCGCGGCCGCCGCACAGCACGGCGATCTTGTTCTTGGCCTCGGTGCGGGTGGTCAGGAAGTGCTCGTCCTCCTCGACCTGCATGGTGAAGCCCAGGGCTCCCGAGGTGCGCGGCACGATGGTGATCTTGGAGACGGGCGCGGAGCCCTTCTGCATGGCCGCCACGATGGCGTGGCCGGTCTCGTGGTAGGCCACGACCTCCTTCTCGTGCTCGGACAGGACGGTTGACTTCTTCTTCTCGCCGGCGATGACCACGTCGACGGACTCGGCGAGGTCCTCCTGGGTCACGCGGTTGCGACCGAAGCGCACGGCGCGCAGGGCGGCCTCGTTGATGATGTTGGCGAGGTCGGCTCCCGAGGCGCCCGGCGTGGACTTGGCGATGCCGGACAGGTCGATGGAGCCCTCCATCTTGACGTCGTTGGCGTGGATCTTGAGGATGGCCTCGCGGCCGGCGAGGTCGGGCAGCTCGACGGGGATGCGGCGGTCAAAGCGGCCGGGGCGCAGCAGGGCCGGGTCGAGGGACTCGGGGCGGTTGGTGGCGGCCAGGACGACGATGCCCTTGTGGTTGTCGAAGCCGTCCATCTCGGAGAGCAGCTGATTCAGGGTCTGCTCGCGCTCGTCGTTGGAGTTGAGGGAGCTGTCGCGCCTCTTGCCCACGGCGTCGATCTCGTCGATGAAGACGATGCAGGGGGCCTTCTCGTTTGCCTGCTTGAAGAGGTCGCGCACCTTAGCGGCGCCGCGGCCGACGAACATCTCGACGAACTCGGAGCCGGCGATCTGGAAGAACGGCACGCCGGCCTCGCCCGCCACGGCCTTGGCCATGAGGGTCTTACCGGTTCCCGGAGGGCCGACGAGAAGCGCGCCGCGCGGGCAGCGTGCGCCGATCTCGTTGTACTTGTCGGGCTTCTTGAGGAACGAGACGATCTCCTGCAGAGACTCCTTGGCCTCGTCCTGGCCGGCGACGTCCTTGAACGTGACGCCGGTCTCCTCGCCCTTGACCTCCTTGACGTTGGACTTGCCCAGGCCGCCGCCCATGCCGAAGCCGCCCCCGCCGAAGTTCATGGAGGGGCCGTCATCGCCCATGGCCTTCTTCATGCGGCGGTTGAACCACCAACCGATGAGAAGGAAGATCACGATGGGCAGGCCGTAGGAGAGCAGCAGGTAGAACCACATGTCACCGGAGGTGTCGGCGATCTTGCCCACCATCTGGACGCCATGGTCCTCGAGCTTCTCGTTGAGGCCGTCGCCCGAGCCGAAGATGACGGTGCTGTACCTCTGCTGCGAGTCACCGTTGCCGGTGGTGAAGTAGAGCTGGGCGTCTCCCTGGGTCTTCTGGACCTGGGTGACCTCGTTCTTGTCGACCATGGTGAGGAAGTCGGAGTAGCTGACCTCCTTGGTCTGGGAGTTGGTGAGAGCCGGGTACATGGTCTGGCTCACGGCGAGGTAGACGACGACTGCAATGAGGATGTAGAGCAGCATCGACCTTCTTCGCTTGTTCTCGTTCATGTTCATCGTGCGGGACCCTTCGTCCGTAGTCGGGCAGCCCCCGCGCCGACGAGAAGACCGTGCGGAAGCCCATGGCATAAGTGATACCCAAAATCTCCCGCGCCGCCGCCGCAAATTGGGGACGTGTTCGTTTTTGCGCAAATTTGAACACGTCCCCAATTTGAGAGGGGCAGGTCCCCCGGTGGCGGATCAGGCGCCGGTGCGCTCGAGGACCTCGCCGGTGCGGTAGGCGTCAAGCAGGGCCCGCAGGTCGGCGATCTGGCCGCGGATGTCGGCGCCGGTGTCCGTGTCGCCAATGAAGAGCGGCCGCGGGTTTCTCTGGAAGCGGTCGTCATCGCTCACGATGTCGGCGTTGAGGTCGAGCACGTCGGCGATGGACCCAAAGGGGCGGTGGGCCTTGATGCGCATGCCCTCCGGGTCGGCGATGAGCGTGTAGCCGGCGATGCCCGTCGTGGAGTGGTAGGCCTGGCAGAAGCCGCCGTCGATGACCACCAGCCTGCCCCCGGCCTTGACCGGGCTCTCCCCCGCCGCAGCATGGACGGGCGTGTGCCCGTTGATGATGACGCCGTGCTCCACGTCGGCACCAAACTCCTCCAGCACGCGGGCGCACATGGCCGGGTCCTCGGTGTGCGAGAAGTACGGGTCGCGCGGCTCCTCCCAAGTGGAGCGGTCGGTGAAGTAGGTCCGCTCGAAGGTCTTGACCACGCGCCCGGAGAGCGGCGAGAAGCGCCCGCACCACAGGTACCACATCCAGTCGAGCGAGACCTGGTCGTGCTCGTGCCAGGCACGCCGGGCCAGGCGGTCGGCGTAGTCGTAGTAGGCGCGGCCAGAGAGCTCCTGCCCCTGGTGGTTGACGGCGCAGAAGCTACCGTCCTCGTTCATGGGCACGCAGGCGTGGAAGAGCACGTTGCCGTTGTGCACCAGGTAGGTGGAACCGTGCTCGTAGAGGAAGCCCACGTGTCGGCGGAGCTTGTCGGAGCTTCTCACCGCGTTCATGAGGTTGTCCATGACGCGCTGCTCGTCGGGCGTGAGCGCGTAGGGGTCGTCCGCATCGAGCGTGGGGAAGTCGCGGGTGCGCAGCT
Source organism: uncultured bacterium (assembly GCA_905215465.1). GTDB lineage: Bacteria > Actinomycetota > Coriobacteriia > Coriobacteriales > Atopobiaceae > Paratractidigestivibacter. The sequence goes on from CAJMPT010000013.1 coordinate 21,248, forward strand.
CGTACTCGCGGCCGTCCACCACGGCCACCCCGCGTGCGGGGTCCACGTGGCCCAGAAGCAGGCGGTCCTCCATGTGCCAGTTGGGGTGGCGCCTGATGGTCTGCCCCTCCAGCTTGAAGAGGATGACCGAGATGGCCTTCTCCACGGGGCTCATGCCGTCGTCGGCACGGTAGGTGGCCTCGGCAAAGAGGGCCAGCTCGCGCAGGCTCACGCCGTAGGCGCTCTCCAGGATCTTCAGGCTGTCATAGTGGATGTTGTTGCGGATGACGGCGGCCAGGCACGCGTAGGAGCCCGCGGCGGCGCCCATCCAGACGATGTCGTGGTTGCCCCACTGCACGTCGATGGAGTGATAGGCCATGAGGCGCTCCATGATCTTGTCGGCGTGCGGGCCGCGGTCGAAGACGTCGCCCACCACGTGGAGGTGATCCACGGCCAGGCGCTTGATGAGGGCCGCCAGCGAGCACACGAAGTCGTCCGCGCTGCCGGTGTCCACGATGGTGTCGATGATGCGCTGGTGGTAGGCCAGGCGCGTCTCCCGCTCGTCGGGGCTGATGTGGAGGAGCTCGTCGATTATGTAGGCGTAGGCCACGGGCATGGCCTTGCGCACCTTGGAGCGGGTGTAGGAGCCCGAGAGGCGCCGCGCCAGGCGCACCAGGCGCGTGAGCGTGATGGCGTAGCACTCCGAAGTGAGGCGGCCCTGCTCGCGCAGGCGGCGGAGCTTGAGCTCGGGGTAGTAGATGAGCGTGCAGAGGTCTGCCTGCTCGTCGCGGGTGAGCTCCAAGGCAAAGGCCTGCCCCACGCGCTCGCGGATGACTCCGGAGCAGTTGTTGAGTATGTGCTCGAAGGCCTCGTACTCGCCGTGCACGTCAGAGACAAAGTGCTCGGTGCCCTTGGGCAGGTTGAGAATGGCCTCCAGGTTGATGACCTCGGTGAAGACCGACTGCGTTGTTGGGAACTTCTCGGCGAGAAGCTCCAGGTACTTCAGCTCTGCCGGCGAGCGGCGCGCCAGTTCCTGCATGCGATGTGCCCCTTCCCCTTTTGACACGTCGTTTCAGTGTGCCAACTGGTATCGGCGAAAGAAACCACCTTTCGGCGAGCGGCTGGGGTGTGGCGTTTGCCCCACCCCAGTCACCGTACGCGAAGGGCTGCGGGCGTCGCGGCGCAGCGCTAGGGACGGAACAGCTGCCAGAAGGCCACGGCCGAGCTGGCGGCAACGTTAAGCGAGTCCACGCCGTGGGCCATGGGGATGATAAGGGCCTGGTCGCAGGCGGCAAGTGCGGCTTTGGTGAGGCCCCAGCCCTCGCAGCCAAAGAAGAGGGCACGCCTCTGCCCCAGGTCAAGGCTCGGGTCGTCTATGGGCAGCGCGTCCTCGGTCAGGGCCAGCGCGCTCACCGAGAAGCCCAGCGCGCGCAGCTCGTCGGCGCAGCCGTCCGGCCACGCGCAGGCGGGCACTCGGGCCCAGGGCACCTGGAAGACCGTGCCCATGGACACGCGCACGGACCTCCTGCACAGCGGGTCCGCACAGCGCGGCGAGAGGAGCACGGCGTCTGCCCCCAGCGCCGCCGCGGAGCGGAAGAGCGCGCCGACGTTGGTGACGTCCACCAGGTCCTCGAGCACCACCACGTGCCGGGCGCCCTCGAGGACCTCGGCCACGCCCTTCTCGGCAGGCCTCCTAAAGCAGGCGAGAAGCCCGCGGGTGACCTTGAAGCCGCACAGGCGCTCCAGCTGCTCCTTGGGCAGGACGAAGACCGGGACGTCCTCGGGGGCGCGCTCGAAGAGGTCTTCCGCGGAGGCCAGGTGGCTCTCGTCAACCAGGAACGAGAGGGGCTCGAGGCCTTGCGCCAGGGCCACGTCGATGACGTTTCTTGACTCGGCGACGAGCATGGCCAGCTCGGGCTCGAGGCGGTTTCTCAGCTGGTGCTCGGTCAGGCGGGCGTAGGCGTCGAGGCGAGGGTCGTCCAGGCTCTGGAGGCGTTGGGTCTGGGCCATTTGCGCTCCTCTCCTAAAGATTGAACCATTCATGGTCTTTGTGTCCGGTGTCTAGGTTACGATAGTCCGGTCAATTGCGCTCGGGCGCCAACCGCTCGGAAAGGACCCAAGAACCACATGCCGTCGCACATGTCACCACAGAAGAAGCCCAAGGCCACGCCTGAGAAGGGTCGCCGCCTCTGGATCGTGCCGGTCGCCATCGTGGGCGCGGCCGCCGTGGTCTACCTGGGCGGCGTTGCCGTCTTCAGCAACGTCTTCATGCCGCAGACCCGCCTCAACGGGCAAGACGTCTCGCTCATGGCCGTGGCAGACGCCGCAGAGCAGGCCGAGGGCCCGCTCTCGTCCTACTCCTTCCGCGTGACCGGAGACGGGCTTGACCTCACCATCGGCGCCGACGAGGCCGGGCTTGCCCGCGACGGGCAGGCCATGGCGAGGGAGGCCCTCGGGCAGCAGGGCGCCTGGGCGTGGCCGCTTGGCCTCACGGGCACGCGCGAGCTTGAGATAGAGTGCCCCGTCACCGCCGACGAGTCCAAGCTCGAGGCCCTTCTCGCCGACGCGGCACAGAAGGCGGCCGAAGCCGACCCGGACCAGAAGGACATCGCCTTTGACGAGGCCAGCGGCACCTACGTGCTGGCGGACGCCACGCTGGCGGCGCACCTGGACGCCAAGGCCGCGGCAGCCTACGTGGCCGGCGAGCTGGCCGACATGCCCGACTCCGTCACCCTGGGCGACGAGAGCCTTGCCGGCGGCTCCGAGCTCCGCGACCAGCTTGCCCGCCTCAACTCCTACGTTGGCGCCACGCAGACGCTCACCCTGGGCGGCAACGAGGCGGCAACCGTTGACGCCACGCGCATCTCCGGCTGGCTCTCCGAGGGGCAGGACGGCTCAGTCACCCTGGACAGGGAAGCCATCACCTCCTGGTGCCGCGGCGAGCTCTCGGACCAGCTGGACACCGTGGGCAAGGAGCGCACCTACACGCGCCCGGACGGCAAGGTCATCACCGTCTCCGGCGGCATCTACGGCTGGAGCATCGACGGCGCCGCCTTGGCCGATCAGATCGCGGCCGCCCTTGAGGCCGGAGCCGCCGGCACCATAGAGATACCCTGCGTCTCCAGCGCCGTGACGGTCAACCCCGGTGGCCAGGACTGGGGCGCCCGCTACATCGACGTGGACCGCGCCGAGCAGCACGCCCGCTTCTACGGCGACGACGGCTCCATCATCTGGGAGTCCGACGTGGTCACCGGCCAGCCCAACAAGGGGCACGACACCCCCGAGGGCGTCTGGTCCATCACCAGCCGCGAACACGGCGACATCAACCTGCGCGGCCCCGTGGGAGACGACGGCGAGCCCGAGTGGGACAGCCACGTGCAGTACTGGATGGGCGTCGTCGGCAGCCGCGTGGGCTTCCACAACGCCCCTTGGCGCTCGCAGTTTGGCGGCAACATCTACACCTGGTACGGAAGCCACGGTTGCATCAACCTCAGCATGGAGATGGCCGACGCCCTCTACAACGTCATCCAGGTGGGCGACGTCTGCATCGTCCACGACTAGCGCAGAGTCGCCCGGGCCTTCCCCCCACGGCTTCCCAATGCAAGCATAATCCCCTGGGCCGCACGTCCGCAGCCCAGGGGATTTTTCGTCAGTCGAAAAGTGCTGCGTGGCCGAAGGGGCCCGCGCCCGCAACGGCCCAATGGCGGCGCAGCCTACCAGCCCCTTCCGCCCATGCCCATGTTGCGCATCATGTTGCCCATGCTGCGGCGGGCCTTCTTGGAGTTGCCGGCGGACATCATGCCGCGCATCTTGCCCATCATCTTGTTCATCTCGCCCCACTGCTTGATGAGCTGGTTGACCTCCTGGACGGAGCGGCCCGATCCGGCGGCGATGCGCTTGCGGCGCTGGCCGTTGATGACCTTGGGCTTGGCGCGCTCCTCCTTGGTCATGGAGAAGATGATGGCCTCAATGCGCGTGAGCTGGGAATCGTCCAGGTTGGCGCCGGGCGCCTGGGCCATGGCGCGGTCCATGCCGGGAATCATGCTGGCGATCTTCTGCAGGCCGCCCATCTTGCGGATCTGCTGCATCTGGGCGAGCATGTCGTCCATCGTGAAGCCCTCGCGCAGCATGCGCTCGGCGTCGGCCGCCTGCTGCTCGTCGGCCACCTTCTGGGCCTGCTCGATGATGCCCACCACGTCGCCCATGCCCAGGATGCGCTTGGCCATGCGATCGGGGTGGAAGACCTCCAGCGAGTCGGGCTTCTCGCCCATGGAGACGAACTTGATGGGCTTGCCGGTGACCTCGCGGACGGAGAGCGCGCCGCCGCCGCGGGCGTCGCCGTCGAGCTTGGACATGATGACGCCGTCAAAGTCCACGCGGTTGGCAAACTCGGTCACCACGTTGACGATGTCCTGGCCGGTCATGGCATCCACGACCATGAGGATCTGGTCGGGCTTGACCGCCTGCTTGATAGCGACGGCCTCCTCCATCATCTCCTCGTCGATCTGCAGGCGGCCGGCGGTGTCCACGATGACGATGTCGTTAAGGTGGTCGATTGCCTCGCGGATGGCGCCGGAGGCCACCTTGACGGCGTCCTTGCCATCGCCGCGAAAGACCGAGACGCCGATCTCGCCGCCGAGGGTGGCCAGCTGGTCGGCAGCGGCCGGGCGGTGCGTGTCGCAGGCGGCCAGAAGCGGGCTGTGGCCCTGGCTCTTGAGCAGGTAGGCAAGCTTGGCGGAGGCCGTGGTCTTGCCGGAGCCCTGCAGGCCCACCATCATGATGACGTTGGGCGTGCGGTTCTGGGCCAGGACAAGCTTGGACTCGGTGGAGCCCAGAAGCTGCGTGAGCTCGTCGAGCACGATGCGGACGACGTTTTGGGAGGGCGTCAGGGAGTCCAGGACCTCGGAGGTCATGCACTTCTCCTTGCAGCGTCCCACAAACTGCTTGACCACGCGGAAGTTGACGTCTGCCTCGAGAAGCGCCATGCGGATCTCGCGCATGGCGAGGTTGATGTCGTCCTCGGTCAGGCGGCCCTTGCCGCGCAGCTTGTCGAAGGTGTCCTGGAGGCGGTCGGAGAGCGAGTTGAACATGCGTTACATCCCTTCACCAACGAGCGCGGCACAGAAGTCGTGCGCGTCGAAGGACTGCAGGTCGTCGATGGACTCGCCCACGCCAATGCGGTAGATGGGCAGGCCCAGCTGGCTGGAGACGGCAAGGGCGATGCCGCCCTTGGCGGTGCCGTCGAGCTTGGTGATGACGAGGCCGTCCAAGTCCAGGGCGTCGTTGAACTCCTTGGCCTGGTTGAGGCCGTTCTGGCCGGTGGTGGCGTCGATGACGAGAACCACGCTCACGGGCATGGCGGCGCGCTTGCGGGTGACGTTGACCACCTTGGCGAGCTCCTGCATGAGGTCCGCGGAGGTGTGCAGGCGCCCTGCGGTGTCGATGAGCACGAGGTCGGACCCGCGACGCTCGGCCTCCTCGATGACGTCGTAGCAGACGCTCGCCGGGTCGCAGCCGCGCTCGCGCGTGATGACGTCCACACCGGCGCGCTCGCCCCAGACCTCGAGCTGCTCGATGGCCGCGGCACGGAAGGTGTCGGCGCCGCCCAAAAGCACGCTCTTGCCCTCCCCCACGGCGCGACCGGCGAGCTTTCCGCAGGTGGTGGTCTTGCCGGCGCCGTTGATGCCCACAAAGAGCACGCACGACGGGGTGTCGTCGAAGGGGTCGCGTTCGGGCTTGGGGAACTCCGCGGCAAGGCGGTCGGCCAGGGCGCCCTTGAGCTGGTTCGCGCGGGTGAGGCCCTTCTTGGCCGCGAGCTCGCGCAGGTCGTCGGATACGCTGAGGGCGAGCTCGGCGCCCATGTCGCCCATGACGAGGGTGTCCTCGAGGTCCTCCCAGAAGGACTCGTCCACCTCGCCGCCCATGTAGAAGACCTCGGAGAGTGCCTCGCGGGAGCGCTCGAGGCCGTGCTTCAGGCTGTCAAGGAAGCCCATCAGGCATCAACCACCTTTCCGGTTGCCTGGTCAAGTCTCTGCGAGACGACGTGGCTCACGCCGTCCGCCTGCATTGAGACGCCGTAGAGGACGTCGGCCTGCTCCATCGTACGCCTCTGGTGGGAGATGACGATGAGCTGGGTGGTCTCCTTGAGCTGCTCGATGGCGTCGAGCAGCTTGGAGAGGTTGGAGTCGTCGAGCGCGGCCTCGACCTCGTCGAAGACGTAGAACGGCACGGTGCGCACGCGGTAGACGGCAAACAGCAGCGCCAGGGCCGTAAGGCTCTTCTCGCCACCGCTCATGAGCATCATCTTGGAGATGCGCTTGCCGCGCGGCTGAGCCACGATCTCGATGCCCGTCTCGGCGAGGTTATCGGGGTCGGTCATCTCGATGTGGGCGGTGCCGCCGGGGAACAGCAGCGAGAAGATCTCGCCGAAGTTCTGGTTGACCTTGTCAAAGACCACGAGGAACCGGTTGCGCATCTTGCGGTCGATGGCGGCGTTGATCTTGCGCAGGGAGTTGCGGGCGCCCTCGAGGTCCTCAACCTGCTCGGAGATGTAGTCCGCGCGCTCCTTGAGGCGCAGGTACTCGTCCATGGCCACCTCATTGACCGGGCCGATGCCCTCGATCTGGCGGCACAGGGAGGCCACCTGGCGCTCGGCGACCTCGCGGTCCTCGGGTGCGGGGATCTTGAGCGCCTCGTCGAGGATGGCGCCGGTGGCCGTGATGGCGTTGATGGCGCCCTCCACCTGGACCTCGAGCTTGCCCTTGTCCACGCGGACGTCCGCGGCGGCGGTCTTGGCGCGCTCCAGCTCTACGCCGGCGGCGTTGACGGCCTCCTTGGCCTCGCCGATGGTGCGCTTGAGGGAGTCGGAGTCGGCCTCGGCCAGGGAGGCCCGGTCCTTCAGGCGGGCGGCCCAGTCAAGGGCGCGCTCGCGGATGGCCTGGTAGCGGTCGTGCAGCGGGTCGACGCGCAGGCGTACCACGTCGAGCGAGCGGCTGCCGCGCTCCGTAACGGCGATCTTCTCGTCAAGCTCGGAGACGCGAGACATGCAGTCGGCCGTGCGGGTGCGCAGGTTGGCCACGCGCTCCTTGGCCATTGCCAGCTCAAGGCGGGCGTCGGAGAGCTCGTGGTTGGCGCGGCCCGCCTCGCGGGCGGCCTCCTGCTGCTCCGTCGTGCGGTCCTTGAGCTCGGCGGCAAGCCTCTCGGCGCGCTCGGTGGCGGCACGGGCGGCGGCGCGGTGCTCCTCGATGTGCTCGCGGGCCTCTGCGGCGCGCGCCTGCGAGGCCTCGCGCTTCTTGGTCACTTGGACCTTCTCGGAGTTGGCGGAGTTGAGCTGGGCCTGGAGGCGGCCGCGCTCGGAGGTGACGGAGGTGAGCTCGCCGGAGAGGCGGGCCACGTCGCCCTTGGCCGCGGCCTGAGCGTCACGGGCCTCGGCGAGCGCCAGCTCGGCGGCGCGCACGGCCTCGCCGGCGGTCTCCAGGGCGCTCTCGAGCTCGGGCATGCCGGAGGCGAGCGAGCGAATGCGACGCTTGCGCTCCAGGGCGCCGGCCTCGTTGGAGGGCACGTTGCCCACGTGGACGCGGCCGTCAGGCAGGACGACGACGCCATCGGCGGTGACGTAGGTGAGGGCGGGCGCCTGCTGGTGGGCCTCCACGGCCGCAGTCGCGCTCTCCACCAAGCGCACGTCGCCCAGAAGCGCGGTCAGGACCTCGCGGGCCTCGTCGGCGATGCGCAGGCGGGAGACCAGCGGCTCGCCCGGGGCTCCCTCGGGGGCGGCGGCGCGGGCCACGTCACGGGCGATGAGCGTCGCGCGGCCGTCCACCCCGTCGAGCGCGAGCGCCGCCTCGGCCAGGCGGCCGGCAGAGGCGGCGTCGGCCACCACGAAGGCGGCAAGGTCGTCGCCGAGCAGGCGCTCGACCAGGCCCTCGACCTCAGGCGTGGCGTCGATGAGGTCGGCCAGGCGGCAGTCGGCGGCCCCGGCCTCCTCAGTCTTGGCGAGCTTGGCCACAAGGGGGCTCGCCTTCTCCACGTCGGCGTCCACGGAGCGCAGGGCCTCGAGGGTGGCCTGGGCGCTGGAGAGGCGCTGGCGGCAGGCCGCCTCCTCGCGACGCGCGTCCTTGACCGCCATGTCGCGCGCGGGGACCGAGGCGGCCAGCTCCTGGGCCAGCTCCTGGGCACCGGCAAGCTCGTCCTCGAGCTCCTCGGCGCGCTGCAGCCGCTCCACCAGGGCCTCCTCGGCCGTGCGTACCGCCTCCTCCAGCTGCGCCAGGCGCGAGGCGAACATCTGGTCCTCCACCTCGGCGTTGCCGATCTGGTCCTCGAGCTTGGCGTAGGCCAGGGTCTGGCGGTCGGACTCGCTACGCGCGCCTCTCTCCTCGGCCGTCAGGCGGCCAATCTGGGAGTCGAGCTCGCGGCGGCGGTCGGAGGCCTCGTGGGCGGTCTCGGAGAGGTCTTGGACCTTGGTGTGCAGGTCGGTCTCGCGCACGCCGGTGTCGGAGAGCTCGCCCGCCAGGCGCTCGTGCTCCAAGAGGGCGTCGGCGCGCTGCTTCTCCATGACGGAGAGCTGCATGCGCATCTCGGAGAGGCGAGAAACCATGTTCTTGCCCTTCTCCTCGAGGAGGCGCATGTCGGAGTCCATGCGGCCGAGGATGTCCTGCATGCGGCGGCGCTGCTCGCCGAGGTCGCCCACGAAGAGGCCCTTCTGCTCGAGCAGGGACTGGAGCTTCTCGAGCTCGCGGCTCTTCTCGTCAAAGCGGTACTGGGCGAGCTCAATGGCGGCGTCGGCCTCCTTGCCGCGGGCCTCCAGACGCAGGTAGCCCTGCTGGAGCTGGCGCAGGTCGTCCACAGCGAGCTGGATGGTGAGGTCTGAGAGCTGGGAGTTGAGCTCGCGGGCGCGCTTGGCCTTGTCCACCTGGCGCTCGAGGGGCTTGAGCTGGCGGGAGATCTCCCTCGAGAGGACCTTGGCGCGGGCGAGGTTCTCGTCCATGGAGGCGAGCTTGCGCATGCTGCGCTGCTTGCGGCGGCGGTGCTTGGAGATGTCCGCGGCCTCCTCGATGAGCTCGCGGCGCTCCTCGGGGCGGCTGGAGAGAATGGAGTCCAGCTTGCCCTGGGAGATGATGGAGTGGGTGTCCTTGCCCAGGCCGGAGTCGTGCAGGATGTCCTGGACGTCCATGAGGCGGCTGGGGGCGCCGTTGATGAGGTACTCGGACTCGCCGGAGCGGTACATGCGGCGCGTGATGCCCACCTCGGAGAAGTCGATGGGCAGCGTGTGGTCAGAGTTGTCGAGCACGAGGGTCACCTCGGCCACGCCGACGGCCCCGCGCGCGGAGGAGCCCGAGAAGATGACGTCCTCCATGGCCTGGCCGCGCAGCATCTTTGCGCTCTGCTCGCCCAGGACCCACAGGATGGAGTCGGAAACGTTGGACTTGCCCGAGCCGTTGGGCCCCACCACCACGGTGAGGCCCGGGTCAAAGACCATCTGGGTCTTGTCGGCAAAGGACTTGAAGCCCTTGAGCGTGAGTGACTTGAGATACACGGCCTGGTGCCTTTCGTGCGTCCGAGCTGCGATTGGTTTGCGCTAGTTGGTGATGCCCTCGCCCTCGAAGTCCTCCGGGGCGTTGTAGCCCATGCGCACGAGGGCGTCCGCGGCGGCGGCGCTCTCGGAGGACTTCTTGGAGGATCCCTGGCCCTTGCCCACGCGTCGGCCCTCAACCATCACGACGGAGGTGAAGGTGGGGTCGTGCGCCGGACCCTCCTCACCCAGGAGCTTGTACTCCGGGGCACAGTGCATGTCTCGCTGGACGACCTCCTGGATGCGGGACTTGGGGCTTATGGGCTTGCGGGCGAGCTCCGGGGACATGTGGGGCTCCAAGGTGCGCAGGACGAAGTCGTGCGTCACGTCAAAGCCCGCGTCCAGGTAGAGGGCGCCCACGATGGACTCGTAGACGTTCTCGAGCGCGGAGTGCATGCCGCGCGCCCCGGTGCCGCGCTCGGACTCGCCCATGAGGATGAGCGGGGCCAGGCCCAGCTGCTCTGCCACCGGCGAGAGCATCTGGCCCGAGACGAGCGAGATCTTGAGCTGCGTGAGCTGGCCCTCGTCCATGCCCGGGAAGCGCTCGAAGAGGTCGGTGGCCACCATGGCCCCCAGGATGGAGTCTCCCAGGAACTCGAGGCGCTCGTAGGAGGCCGAGACGGGCCTTCCCTCCACGGCGGAGGGGTGCGTGAGGGCGGAGGCTATGAGGTTCTTGTCGGCAAAGACGTGGTCGACGATGCGCTCGGCCTCGGCGATTCTCTTGTGCATCTTCAAGGGCGTGCCCCCGGCCTAGAGCTCGGCGGCGATGGCGTCGACGGCCTGGCCGATGGTGGCGATGGACTGGACGGCGTCGTCGTCAAACTGCATGTCGAGCTCGTCCTCGAGGGCGGTCACGAGCTCCAGGAGGTCAAAGGAGTCGGCGCCGAGGTCCTTGAAGCTGGTCTGCTCGGTGAGCTCGGTGCCATCGGCGATGTCCAGCGTGTCATTGACGACCTCGATGACCTTCTGAAGAATGGCGTCACGGTCCATGGTTCCTCCTTGGATGGGGCGCGTGCCCCGGGTGAGTTGAGTTAGCCCTTTGATTCTACCCGTTAGCCCGCGATCTCGCAGGCCTGGGCGATCTTCTCGCAGAGGTTGGCGCGGGCGTATGCGGCGCAGGAGAGCGTTCCGGCGCAGACGGCCTCGGCGGAGGTGGCGCCATGTCCCTTGACCACGGGGGCGCGCAGGCCCAGCAGGATGGCGCCGCCGTACTCGGCGCCGGAGAGCTCGCCCGCCATGGCCTTGAGCGGGCCGGCGAGAAGCGCGGCGCCCAGCTTGGCGCCCAGCGAGCCCTTCATGGCGGCCTTCACGCGCGAGAGCACGAACTTGCCGGTGCCCTCGATGGTCTTGAGGCAGACGTTGCCGGTGAAGCCGTCGCAGACGATGACGTCAAAGCGGTCTCCCAGGACGTCCGTGCCCTCCGCGTTTCCTGCAAACCCACAGTTGCCGTTGGCCAGGGCCTCGTGGTAGGCAAGGGCCATCTCGGAGCCCTTGGTGTCCTCGCTTCCGTTGCACAGAAGCCCCACGCGCGCGTCGGAGACGCCCAGGGCAACCTCGGCAAAGGCGCGTCCCATGTGGGCGAACTGCACCATGACCTCGGGCTTGACATCCGCGTTTGCGCCCATGTCCAAAAAGATGGTCTTGTGGCTGCCCAGGCCCGGGAAGGGCAGGGAGAGCGCCGGGCGCTTGACGCCCTTGATGCGGCCAACGCCAAAGGTGGCGGCGGTGAGCACGGCGCCGGTGGAGCCGGCCGAGAAGAGGCCGTCCGCCTCGCCGGCGCGCACGGCGGCCGCCGCACGGACGATGGAGGCGTCCTTCTTCTGGCGCACGGCGCTTGCGGGGTGCTCGGCCATGCCGATGACCTCGGTGGTCACCAGGGCGCGGGCGCGCTCGTGGGAGGCGCAGTAGGGCTCCACGACGTCGGCCGAGCCGGCGAGAAGCACGTTGAGCTCGGGGTCGGCGGCCAGGGCACGGGTCACGCCCTCCAGAAGGACCGCGGGCTCCTTGTCGGCACCCATGACGTCGACGCAGATGGTGGTCATGCTTTCTCCTTCTTTTGCGGGGCCATGCGCCCGCGCCTCGTAGCTAAACAAAAGAGGCCGACCACGCGGCCGGCCTCTCTAGCATGCTGTGTGATGTCACTACTCGGTGACGACGACCTCGCGGTCCTTGTAGAACCCGCAGTTGGGGCACACGTGGTGCGGGAGCTTGGGAGCGCCGCACTGGGGGCAAACGGAACGAGAGGGCATCTCGAGCTTCATGTTTGCGGAACGACGGGTGTGGGTGGCGCCGCGGCCCTTCTTTTGCTTGGGTACTGCCATGTTGAACTCCTCTTAATCCTTCCAACGCCGCCGCAAAGAAACGCGTGACGTCCTTTCACCAAAAATCATGCGTTGACCACTATAACACGCCTTGCAGAGAAATGCACCTCATCGGCAATTCTCCATCAGGCGTCCTGGCCGGTGTCCTTATCGTCGAGTCTGAGGTCCGCGAGGGCTGCAAAGGGGCTGGCGGCCATGCGCTCCTGCTCGCGCTGGGCGGCATGCCCGCAGTCCTCCTCGTTGAGGTTAGCGCCGCAGACCGGGCAGAGGCCCTTGCAGTCCTCGCGGCACAGCACCACGAAGGGGGTCTCCATGACCAGGGCCGAGAGGAACGCGTCGGAGAGGTCAATGGTGTGGTCCTCGGAGACGAGGGAGAACTCCACGTCGTCGTCCTCGCCCTCCGCGTGCTCGGGCTCCTCGAAGAGGTAGTACTCGTCCACCTCGGCCGAGACGTCGAACTCGGCGTCCTCCAGGCAGCGGTCGCAGGTACCCTTGACGTGGGCGCGCAGGATGCCGCTGACCAGGATGCCCTCGCCGGCGTTGGTGAGGGCGATGTCGAAGTCGATGCCCTCGGGCAGGGTGAAGTCCTGGCCCAGGGTGTAGCCGGTCTCGTCCAGGTGACCCGCCCAGGGAAGGGTGTCGCCGGGGTTTGCGAGACGCTCGTCGAGAGCGAAGATTACGGGCTGCATGGCGCGCTACCAGGGGACGTTGTTGGAGGTGTTGCGCGGGCCGGAGTTCTCGTCGAGCGTCTGGCGCACGCGGGTGACCGTGTTGGTCAGCGACTTGAGGTTCTCCTCGAGGTGGGCCAGGACCGTGTCGGCGTACTCCTCCGCGTTGTAGCGGGTGTCGCGCTCGTACTGGTCTGCCTGGTCGCGGACGGCGTCGGCCTGCTGCTGGGCAAGGCGGACGACCTCCTGGTCGCCGGCGAGGATCATGGCCTGCTGCTGGGCATCGGCGATGATGGAGTTGGCCTGCTGCTGGGCGCGGTCGAGGGTCTCCTGCTCCTCCTTGATGATGCGGCGGGCGGTCTGGAACTCGTCCGGAAAGACGCTGCGCATCTCGTCCAGGATCTCGTAGAAGTCATTGACCTCGATGATCTTCCTGCCGGCACCGCCGGTGAGGGGGGTCTTGGCCTCCTCGAGCAGCTGCTCCATCTCGTCGACGAGCTGGGCGATCTCTGCACCTGGCTCCATCCAGGACTCCTTTCGAATCAACGTGCAAGCGCCCGTCGGACGGCGCGAGGCCTTGCCTGCGGGCAATAGTGTCCTTCATCGTAGCAGATTGGGACGCGCCCGCCCAAACCTCACGGCAACGACAGGAACGCCCTTCTCGCCTGACGCACGGCTAGCCGGCGTAGTGCTCCTTGAGGCGCAGGTTCACGCAGGGCGGCACCAGGCTGCTGACGTCGGAGCCCATGGAGGCGATCTCCCTCACGATGGAGGAGCTCACGTAGCCGTACTTGGGGTTGGACATGACGAAGACCGACTCTATGTCGGGCGCCATGTGGCAGTTGAGGTCGGCCTGCTGCAGCTCGTACTCAAAGTCGGTCATGGCGCGCAGGCCCTTGACCACGCCCAGGGCGCCGATGCCGTGGCAGAAGTCCACGAGAAGCCCGGTGAAGGGCATGACCTCGACGCCGTCCACGCCCTCGGCGGCCAGGGCCTCACGCAGCATGTGCACGCGCTCGTCCAGGGTGAACGCGGTGCCGCGGCCGCGCTTGTTGACGGAGGCCGCCACGGCCACGGTCACGCGCGGGAAGAGCTTGCGCGTGCGGCAGATGACGTCCATGTGGCCCAGGGTAACCGGGTCGAAGGTGCCGGGCACCACCACGTGGTCGATGCAGGCGACAGTCGCGGCCTTGTTCGTGCTCTCGGGGTTGCTCACTGGTGGTCCTCCTCAAAGACGTGCAGGTCGACGGCGGTGATGCCGCGCGTCTTGGTCTTGGCAAGGCGCAGCCCCTCGCAGGTGAGGCCATCCGCCTTGGCCGCGTGCTCGTACACCACGATGGCGCCCGGCGAAAGCTGGCCCGAATCGGCGAGAAGCCCCATCAGCCGGGAGACCTCGGAGGCGGCAAGCGCGTAGGGCGGGTCGAGGAAGACCACGCCGAAGGGCGCGCCCGGAAGGCTCCTCTCGCAGAGCTTGAGCGCGTCGCCGGATAGGGCGCAGACCTCGCCGGGGGCGGCCCCCAGCGAGGAGGCCGTGCGCTTGATGCGCGCCACGGCGCGCCGGTCGCGGTCGAGGAAGGTGGCCCGGGCGGCGCCGCGCGAGAGCAGCTCCAGGCCCATGGCGCCCGAGCCCGCAAAGGCGTCCAGCACAGAGGTGCCCGAGAGGTCCAGCCCCGCGGCGGAGAGGATCATGGACGCAATCTGCTCGCGCGTGCGGTCCGTCGTGGGCCGCGTGACGTCGCGCCCCTCGGGGGCCTCAATCTGCCTGCCCCGCCACTTGCCACCTACGATCCTCATGCTCTCTCCAACTCCTCGAAGTACTCGTGAAACCTGTCGCGCGCCTCCAGCGCGAGCGGGCGGTGCTCGGCCTGGCCGAGCGCGGGGTCCTCCTCGGCCAGGGCCCGCGCGTCGGCGTGGGCCCACTCGACGAGGTCCGCGTCGCTGGCAAGGTCGACCAGCCTGAGCGTGACCCCGCCGTGCTGGCGCAGGCCCAGGACGTCTCCCTCGTGGCGCAGCTTGAGGTCGAGCTCGGCCAGCTCGAAGCCGTCCGAGGTGGCCTCGAGCGCCTGCAGGCGGCGCCTGGCCACGCTGCCCCTCTTGGCCGCGGCGCTCAGGAAGACCGTTCCCGCAAGGTCCCCGCGGCCCACGCGTCCGCGCAGCTGGTGCAGGGTTGCCAGGCCAAAGCGGTCCGCGTCCAGGACCACCATGGCGGTGGCGTTGGGCACGTCCACGCCCACCTCCACCACGGTGGTGGAGACCAGGACGTCCGTCCGACCGGCCCGGAAGTCCGCCATGGCCTCGTCCTTCTGGGCTGCCGTCATGCGGCCGTGGAGAAGACCCACCCGCATGCCGGGGAGCGTGGAGGAGGCCAAGGTCTCAGCCGTGTGGGTGGCCGAGTGGAGAAACCTTGCCGCGCAGGTGGCCTGCTCGGGAACGTCATCCAGCTCGGAGCCGTCGTCGGCGTCGTCCACCAAAGGGCAGATGACGTAGGCCTGCTGGCCGGCCGCCACGGCCTCGCGCACGGCGCCCCAGGCCAAATCCAGGTTGTCGGGGGTGACCACCTTGGTGGAGATGCCGGCACCCGCCCGCGGGCGGTGCCTGACCTGACTGAGCGAGACGTCACCGTAGACCGAGAGCGCCAGGGTGCGCGGGATGGGCGTGGCCGTCATGGCCAGCATGTCCGCCCCGGGCCCCTTGCGGCGCAGGGCCGCGCGCTGGTCCACGCCAAAGCGGTGCTGCTCGTCGATCACCACAAGCGTGAGCCGGGAGAAGCGCACCGAGTCCGAGATGAGCGCCGTGGTGCCAAAGGTGACCGTAATTCTCCCCGAGACCACGCCCTCCTGGGCCTGGATGCGCTCCTCGGCGGGCGTCGAGCCCGTGAGCAGGCACCAGGTGATGCCCGCGGCGTCGAGCAGCGGCCCCAGCTTCTGGGCGTACTGGGCGGCCAGGACGGAGGTGGGCGCCATCATGGCGGCCTGGGTGCCGGTGTCTGCCGCGGCGGCCAGGGCCATGGCGGCGACGGCCGTCTTGCCCGTGCCTACGTCACCAAGGAGCAGGCGGTTCATGACGTGCGGGGCGGCCATGTCGGCCAGGATCTGGTCCACGGCCTCGCACTGCTCGGCGGTGAGCGAGAAGGGCAGCGCGGCGACAAGAGCGTCCAGGTGGGGACCGTCGGTTGCGTGCGAGACGGGCGTGACGCCGGAGAGCTCCACGCTCTGCCTGGTGAGAAGGGCAACCTGCAGGCAGAGCAGCTCGTCGTAGGCAAGGCGACGGCGGGCGCGCTCGGCCGCGGCCATGCCAGACGGGAAGTGGACCTCGCGCAGGGCGCGGGCCAGCGGCATGAGGGCGTGGCCGGCCACGAGGCTGGCCGGCAGCCAGTCGCAGACGTCGCCCACGTCGGCCAGGGCGGCCGAGACCATGCGGCGCATCCACGCAAGCGTGACGCCCTCCCCCACCGGATGCACCGGCAGGACGCGGGCGTAGGCCGAGGCTTGGTCGGCAGGACCGAGCACCTCGTGGAAGGGGGCCTTCATCTGCTTAAAGCCGAAGGAGAAGCTCACCTTGCCAGAGAGCGCTACGGCGTCGCCGACCTTGACCTGCTCGGCAATCCAGGGCTGGCGGAAGAACGTGGCCACAAGCAGGCCCGTCTCGTCCACCACTGTGAGCTCGACGATCTGCATGTGGGGGCGCGGGCGCTTGAGCTGGACCTTGTCCACGCGGCCGACCACCGTGGCGTCCTGCCCCACGTCCGCGAAGGCGATCTTGCTCACGCGGCTGAAGTCCAGGTAGCGGTGGGGCACGTGCAGCAGCAGGTCACGGACGCGAGAGACGCCCAGGCGCTCCAGGGCCTCCGCACGTGAGGACGAGACAAACCGCAGCCTCGACACAGGGTCAGAGAGGGCGCAGGTTCTCTGCACCCTCTCTGAGGCGGTTCCTATGCTGGGTCCGGCGGCCACGCAGCGTGGGCCCTTGTCTACTCGATGGAGAAGATCACGGGATAGAGGGGCTGCTCGCCACGGTGGGAGTCAATCTCCAGGTCGGGCTGGGCCTCCTCGATGCGGGCGATGAGAGCCTCGAAGGAGTCGTCGTCCATGTCGGAGCCGGCGAGGATGGTGAGGGAGTCGCCCTCCTCGTCCTCCTGCATCTTGTTGATGAGCTCGATGGTGACGTCGGCCACGTCGGAGCCCACCACGTCGATGGAGCCGTCCTGGATGCCCATGACGTCGCCGTCGTGGATGGGCGTGCCGTCGGAGGCGGAGGAGTCGCGCACGGCGCGGGTGACCTCGCCGCCGCGGACGTCGGCGATGGCCTCGGTCATGGCCTCGGCGTTCTCCTCGAGGGAGGCCTCGGCGTCCACGGCGAACATGGCGCTGAAGGACTGCAGCACGGTCTTGGTGGGAACGACGGCCACCTGGGCGGACTCGCACGCGGTGGCGGCAGCCTCGGAGGCCATGCGGATGTTGCCGTTGTTGGGCATCACGATGACGCTCTCGGCGTGGGCCTGCTCGATGGCGGCCAGGATGTCAGCCGTGGAGGGGTTCATGGTCTGCCCGCCGGAGACGACCACGTCGACGCCAAGGGACTTGAGGATGGACTCCTCGCCGGAGCCGGCGGCCACGGCCACGAAGCCCAGCGGCTTCTTGGGGGCCTTCTCGGCGGCCTGGTCAGCGGCGATCTTGGCGGTGCGGTCGGCGGCCTCCAGGTCCATGTTGTGGATGAAGACCTCGAAGATCTGGCCGTAGCCGAGCATGTACTCAAGGACGCGGTTGGGCTCGTTGGAGTGGACGTGGACCTTGTAGTCGGGGTAGGAACCCACGACGAGCTCGCAGTCGCCGAGGGTGGCCAGGAAGGTCAGGGCCTCGTCGGGGTCAAAGGGCTTCTCGGCGTGGAAGAGGAACTCGTTGCAGTAGCGGTACTCGGAGCCCTCCCAGTCGTCGTTGAGCTCGATCTGGACCTTGGAGGAGACGCCGGCCTTGGCGTCGTCGGTGGCGACGGTGGGGTCGAAGTCGGTGAGCTCGCCGGCCTTGCCCGCGGCGGCGTTGACGAAGGCCTCCAGGAAGGTGGCAAAGCCGTAAGCGCCGGAGTCCACGACGCCGTTCTCCTTGAGGACGGGCAGCAGGTCGGGCGTGCGGGCCACGGACTCGTATGCCTCGACGACAAGGGCGTCAAGCATCTCCATGGTGGACATCTTGGACTTCTCCAGCTTGTCCGCGCGCGTGGAGACGTCGCGCAGGACCGTGAGGATGGTGCCCTCGACCGGCTTGCGAACGGCCTTGAAGGCGACCTTCACGCCGCGGCGGAACGCGTGGGCAACGTCGGCGCAGGTGGGCTCCTCCTGGTTCTTGGCGTCGCACAGGCCCTCGGCGATGCCACGCAGGATCTGGCTGGTGATGACGCCGGAGTTGCCGCGGGCGCCCATGAGGGAGCCGTGGGTAATGGCCTTGGCGATGTCCTCCATGGAGGCGTCGGCGGGAAGGGCCTGGACCTCCTTGACGACGGTGCCGAGGGTGAGGGACATGTTGGTACCCGTGTCTCCGTCGGGGACGGGGAAGACGTTGAGCTTGTTGATGTCCTCGGCCTTGTCGGCCACGACCTTGGCGGCCGCGGGGAAGCACGTGCGGATGACGGAAGAGATCATCTGGAGAAACCTCGGTTCTGTGGTCGGTCAGCCTAGCGGGAAGCGCGCAGGCCCTCGATGTGCACCTTGACGTCGACGCTCTGGAGCTCGGCGATCTGCTTGACGAGGTGGGTAACGGAGCTCGTCAGGTTGCGGACGACGGACGCCATGTTGACGCCCTGCTCGACGATGACGTGCATGTCAATGGTGACGCGGCCGTCGCGGGCGGCGACGTCGATGCCCTTGCGGATGCGGGCGCTGGGCAGCAGGCGGGCGACGCCGGCCTCCTGGTCGATCTCGGCCATGCCGACGACGCCGTAGCACTCGAGGGCAGCGTAGCCCGCGAGGTCGGCAATGCAGTCATTGGACACACGAAGCGTTCCTGGAACGGCACCAGACATGAGGTCTCCTCTCGCTGAGTGACACCGTGATAGCGGCTGAATCTCAAGAAGTATAGCGCAGGCCGGGCGACGGGCGCGCGTCGGCCTTTGCGACGCGCCCTTCTCGACGTTGACAACACAACATTGGCGGGCGGCGGGACGCAGGCGCCACGCGATTCAGTTGCC
>CAJMPT010000014.1 GCA_905215465.1 uncultured bacterium
CGGCTGCGAGCAGGGCTGCGTTGGCTGCCAGGCCTGCGTCAACGCCTGCCGCAAGGGGGCCATCAGCCTGAACGAGCGGGGCGTGGCCCACGTGGACCAAGACGCCTGCGTCGGCTGCGGCCTGTGCGCCAAGGCCTGCCCGCAGGACGTCATCCACATGGTCGACCCGAGCTTCAACATCACGGCGCGCTGCTCCAACACCGAGAAGGGCCCGGTTGCCCGCAAGGTGTGCGAGCTCTCCTGCATCGCCTGCGGCGCATGCGAGAGGGCCTGCCCGGCAGGCGCCATCCACGTGGTGGACAACCACGCCGTCATTGACTATTCCGCGTGCATCGCCTGTGGCATGTGCGCTACCAAGTGCCCCCGCGGCGTCATCCGCGACGCCTGGGGCATCGTGGCCCAGAGCTAGGAGGGAGGCGTTCACATGGCAGAGGAGTACGTCCTCAACATCAACGGGCAGGAGCACGTCACCACCCAGAACAAGCCGCTCCTGCGCTACCTCAGGGACGACCTCAAGATCACGAGCGCCAAGGACGGCTGCTCGGAGGGTGCCTGCGGCACCTGCACCATCATGGTCGACGACCGCGCCGTGAAGGCCTGCGTCCTCACCACCAAGCTGGCCCAGGGCCACGCCATCACCACCTGCGAGGGCCTGACGCACGAGGAGCAGGAGGCCTTCGTCTACGCCTTCGGTGTCTCCGGAGCCGTCCAGTGCGGCTTCTGCATCCCGGGCATGGTCATGGCCGGCGCCGCCCTGTGCCGCCGCAACCCCGACCCGACGGCCCCCCAGATCGCCGAGGCCATCCGCGGCAACGTCTGCCGCTGCACCGGCTACAAGCGCATCCTGGTGGCCATCAAGCTCGCCGCCGCCATCCTGCGTGGCGACGAGAAGATCGACCCGGCCGAGGAGCGCGGCGACGACTACGGCGTGGGCAAGCAGATCTTCCGCGTGGACGTCCGCAAGAAGGTCCTGGGCTTTGGCCAGTACCCGGACGACATCACCGAGAAGGACTACCCAGACATGTGCTACGCCTCGGCCGTGCGCTCCAAGTACGCCCGCGCCCGCGTGGTCAAGATCGACTCCTCCAAGGCCTGCGCCATGGAGGGCGTCATCGGCGTGCTCACGGCCGCCGACGTTCCCCACAACCAGGTGGGCCACCTCATCCAGGACTGGGACGTCATGATCGCCGAGGGCGACGTCACCCGCTGCATCGGCGACGCCGTCTGCCTGGTGGTTGCCGAGACGCCCGAGATCCTGGAGAAGGCCAAGAAGGCCGTCAAGATCACCTGGGAGGAGCTCGAGCCCGTCCGCAACATCGAGGAGGCCCGCGCCGAGGGCGCCCCGCGCATCCACGACAGCTTCTTTGCCTTTGGCAACACGGTCCAGCTCAAGGACAACGTCTGCCAGAGCCGCCACGTCACCCGCGGCGACGCCAAGACCGCCCTGGCAAACGCCGCCCACAGGGTCACCCGCACCTTCACCACGCCCTTCACCGAGCACGCCTTCCTGGAGCCGGAGTGCTGCGTGGCCATGCCGTACAAGAACGGCGTGAAGGTCATGTCCACCGACCAGGGCGCCTACGACACGCGCAAGGAGTGCGCGCACATGTTTGGCTGGGACGACGAGCCCGAGCGCGTCGTCGTCCAGACCATGCTCGTGGGCGGTGGCTTCGGCGGCAAGGAGGACGTCTCCGTCCAGCACCTGGCAGCGCTCGCGGCGTACAAGTACGGCCGCACGGTGAAGTGCCGCTTCTCTCGCCAGGAGTCGCTCAACTTCCACCCCAAGCGCCACTACATGGAGGGCACCTTCACCCTGGGCTGCGACGAGGAGGGCAACTTCGTCGGCCTGGACTGCGAGATCAACTTCGACACGGGCGCCTACGCCTCCCTGTGCGGCCCCGTCCTGGAGCGCGCCTGCACGCACTCCGTGGGCCCCTACAAGTACCAGAACACCGACATCCGCGGCTACGGCTACTACACCAACAACCCGCCCGCGGGCGCCTTCCGCGGCTTTGGCGTGTGCCAGTCCGAGTTTGCCCTGGAGTCCCTCATCGACGTCCTTGCCGAGGAGGCGGGCCTCGACCCGTGGGAGATCCGCTACAAGAACGCCATCGAGCCGGGCGAGGTGCTGCCCAACGGCCAGATCGCGGACTGCTCCACGGCCCTCAAGGAGACCCTCGAGGCCGTGAAGGACGTCTACTACGCCAACCCGGGCCACGCGGGCATCGCCTGCTCCATGAAGAACGCGGGCGTGGGCGTGGGCCTGCCCGACGCCGGCCGCTGCAACATCCGCGTGGAGGACGGCCGCGCCGTCATCTACGCTGCCACCTCCGACATCGGCCAGGGCTGCAACACCGTCTTCTGCCAGGACGTGGCCGAGGCCTGCGGGCTGCCGCTGTCCTGCATCGGCAACGGCGAGTGCTCCACCGAGGCCGCTCCCGACTCCGGCACCACCTCTGGCTCGCGCCAGACCGTCGTCACCGGCGAGGCCGTCCGCGGCGCCGCCTTCCTGCTGCGCGACGCCATGCTCAAGGTCGAGAGGGGGGAGGCCGTGCCCGAGGAGCGCGTGAGCGCCAAGGGTGACGGCGCCACCCACACCTACGCCGACGGCACCGTCTTCGAGGTCCCGGCCGAGCAGCTCACGCCCGGCCACGCCGTCCACCCGGCCGACCCCGTGGCCGCTCTCAAGGCGCTCGAAGGCCACGAGTTCTACTACGAGTACCTGGAGCCCACCGACAAGCTGGGCGCCGACGTGCCCAACCCCAAGAGCCACATCTGCTACGGCTTTGCCACGCACGTGGTCATCCTGGACGACGAGGGCAAGGTCTCCGAGGTCTACGCCGCGCACGACTCCGGCCGCGTCATCAACCCCATCGCCATCCAGGGCCAGATCGAGGGCGGCGTGCTCATGGGCATGGGCTATGCCCTCACCGAGGACTGGCCGCTCAAGGACGGCGTGCCGCAGGTCAAGTACGGCACCCTGGGCCTGTTCCGCGCCACCGACATCCCGCAGATCCACGCCATCTACGTCGAGAAGGACGAGCAGCTGCCCGTGGCCTACGGCGGCAAGGGCATCGGAGAGATCGCGACGATCCCGACCGCCCCGGCCGTGCAGAACGCCTACCACGCGTGGGACGGCAAGCTCCGCTGCAGCCTGCCCCTGTCCGACACCTACTACAGCCGCCGTGCCCACCGCGACTAGCTGCCAATGAGATAAAGGGACAGTCCCTTTATCTCAGTCCCATCGACTTTTGGGCCCGCCTTGGTCTTCTCGACAAGGCGGGCCTTTTCTGTTGGCGGAGGCCAGCTACCGTTCGCCGTGCCGCTGGCCGAAATAGCGTTGCTCCAAACCGAGAATAACGCAGGTCAGAGGGCAAATTGCGTGATAAAAACACCCCCTTCAACGTGTGTTGACAAAAAAATAGTCAACCTATCAAGAAGTTTGATTAATACAACCGCAAAATTTCGTAAATGGGCTGGATTCCTTCGAAGGTTATCCTCAATACGTACGGTTAGACGTGCGGACGACGCACGGTCAGCTGAGAGGAGAGGGGGATGACGTGGCAGAACTGCTGAGGATGGAGAACATCAGCAAGCGCTTCGGTCCCAAGTACGCCAACCGGGACGTGAACCTCACGGTTAACGAGGGAGAGGTCCACACCCTGCTGGGCGAGAACGGCGCTGGCAAGTCCACGCTCATGAACGTCCTCGTGGGTCTCTACCAGCCCACGGACGGCAAGATCTTCTACCGCGGCAAAGAGGTGAGGATCAAGAGCCCCGCCGACGCGGTGGCCCTGGGCATCGGCATGGTGCACCAGCACTTCATGCTGATCGAGGCCATGACCGGCCTCGAGAACATCGTCCTTGGAACCAAGGGCGCGAGCGCCAAGCTCGACCGCGCCGGAGACAAGAAGAAGATCGAGGAGCTTGCGGACCGCTACGGCCTCGAGGTGGACCTTGACGAGAAGGTCTCCGAGATGTCCATCGGCATGCAGCAGCGCGTGGAGATTCTGAAGGTTCTCTACCGCGGCGCGGAGCTGCTCATCCTGGACGAGCCCACGGCCGTCCTGACCGACATCGAGGTCGAGGGCCTGTTCGACATCATCGACTCCCTCACCGCCGAGGGCAAGTCGGTCATCTTCATCTCGCACAAGATGCGCGAGGTCATGCGCGTCTCCGACAAGGTGACCATCCTGCGCGACGGCGAGTCCGTCCAGACGCTGGACGCCAAGGGCACCACCGGCCAGCACCTGGCCGACCTCATGATCGGCCGCGAGTTCCACGAGAGCCACTACGAGAAGGTCACCGAGCCGGGCGAGGTCGTCATGCGCCTGGAGAACGTGAGCCTGCACCCCGAGCTCAAGCACGGCGGCCTCAAGAATGTCAGCCTGGAGCTGCACCGCGGCGAGATCGTGGGCATCGCCGGCATCGACGGCAACGGCCAGTCCCAGCTCGCCCAGGTGGTCACGGGCCTCGTCGCGCCCGAGTCCGGCAAGATGTACAACGCCGAGGGCGAGATCGCCCTCTACAGCCCGCAGGCCTTCATCGACGCCGGCCTGGGCAACATTCCCGAGGACCGCAACGCCATGGGCCTCGTCGGCGGCATGTCCATCGCCGAGAACCTCGTGCTCAAGAAGACCGACACCGACCGCTTCTCCATCGGCCACGGCGCCTGGCTCAAGTCCGACGCCATTCACGAGTTTGCCGAGGAGATGCGCGAGAAGAACGACATCCGCTGCACCTCCGTCGACCAGACGGCCCGAAGCCTCTCCGGCGGCAACCAGCAGAAGGTCATCCTGGCACGCGAGCTCGACGGCGAGCCGCCCATGCTCGTGGCGGTCTATCCCACCCGCGGCCTGGACATCGGCGCCACCAACTTCGTGCACGACACCATGATCGCCCAGCGCGACCGCGGATGCGCCATCCTGCTCATCTCCGCGGACTTCGACGAGGTCCTGAAGATCTCCGACCGCATCGCCGTCCTCTTCGAGGGCGAGGTCATGGGTACCTATTCCGGCAAGGACGCCCCGGTCAAGGAGATCTCCCTGGCCATGGCGGGAAAGTAGGGAGGCGAACATGGCTAAGAAGTTTGACTCCAAGGGGGCGGCAAGGGGCATGGCCCGCGAGCGCACGCTCACCATCCTCGTGCCCATCATCTCCGTCCTTCTCGCCCTGGTTGTCGGCGGCATCGTCATCGCGTGCCTGGGCAAGAACCCCATCCAGGGCTACGCGCTGCTGTTCTCCGGCTCCCTGGGAACCCCGCAGAAGTTCGCGAGCTCGCTGGTCTCGGCCTGCCCGCTCATCTTCACGGCGCTCGCGGCCGCCTTCGCGTACCGCTGCGGCGTCTTCAACCTCGGCGGCGAGGGACAGTTCATCATGGGCGCCGTCTCCGCCATCGTGTTCCTGCTGGTGACGGGCATCCAGGGCGTACTGGGCACCGTGCTGGCCATCCTGGTCGGCACCGTGGTGGGAGCCCTGTGGGCCGCCCTTCCCGGCATCATGAAGATCACCCGCGGCCTCAACGAGATGATCACCTCGATCATGCTCAACTACGTGGCCACGCTCTTCATGGGCTTCATCTACACCAACGCCTTCCGTGACGGCGGAAACCCGCAGACCCCGTCCGTGGCCGACTCCGTGATGCTGGCCAAGATCCCCGGCTTCCGCATCCACACCGGCGTCATCCTGGCCATCGTCCTGGGCCTCGTGGTGGCCTACGTCATCTCCAAGACGTCCTTCGGCTTCAAGATCCGAGCCGTGGGCCTGAACCCGCTGGCCTCCAAGGTCAACGGCTTCAACGTCAAGTTCCTGGTCATGGCCGCCTTCGTCATCTCCGGCGCCATCGCCGGCATGGGCGGCGCCGTGGAGCTCCTTGGCAAGCAGTACCGCCTCATGAGCGGCTTTGGCTCCGGCTTCGGCTTTGATGGCGTGGCCATCGCGCTTATCGCCCAGCTGAACCCGCTGGCCTCCCTGATCGTCGCCATCTTCTTTGGCGCGCTGACCACCGGCGCCTCCTCCATGCAGGTCGGCATCATGGTCCCCACCGCCATCGTCGAGATCATCCGCGCCCTCATCATCATCTTCTCGGTTGCCGGCGTGGCCCTCATCAAGCTCCCCAAGATCCAGGCGCTCATCCAGCAGATGGGCTCCGGCAAGGCTAAGAAGGAAGAGGTGAACGCGTAATGGATGCCATCATCGCGTCATTGCCCACCCTCGTGGCGGCAACCGTCCGCATGGCCGTGCCCCTGCTCCTGGTGGGCATCGCCGAGCTCTTCTCCGAGCGCGCGGGCCTCGTCAACATCGGCCTGGACGGCCTGATGTCCATCGGCGCCCTCTCCGGCTTCCTGGCCGGCTACTTCACCGGCAGCCCCATCGTGGGCCTGGTGGTCGGCGCCGCGGCGGGCGTGCTCATCAACATGATCTACGCCTACTGCACGGTCACCCTCTGCGTCGACCAGGTGGTAACCGGCATGGCCATCAACATCCTGGCGCCGGCCATCGCAACCTTCGCGTACAAGACGGCCTTCGGCGACTCCTCCACCCTGGTTCAGGGCGTGCAGATGGGCGCCATCGCCATCCCCGTGCTGTGCGACATCCCTGTCATCGGCCCGGCGCTCTTCAACCAGACGCCGCTCGCCTACGCGGCCTACCTGATGGTTCCCCTGACGGCCATGTACTTCAACCAGTTCCGCAGCGGCCTTTCCTACCGCTCCGTCGGCGAGAACCCCCAGGCCGCCGAGACCCTCGGCATCAACGTCATCGGCACCAAGTACCTGGCCTGCGTCATCTGCGGCGCGCTCTCCGGCCTCGGCGGCGCGTTCCTCACGCTGTGCTACACCTCCACGTACGCTGACGGCATCGTGGCCGGCCGTGGCTTCATCGCCCTGTCCGCCGTCATCTTCGGCCGCTGGTCTCCGCTCGGCGTCCTGGCCGCCTGCGGCCTCTTCGGCTTCTGCGACGCCCTGCAGATCGTCCTGCAGGTCAACGTCCAGGGTGCCCCCTACCAGTTCTTCCAGATGATTCCGTACGTGGTCACCCTCGTCGCGCTCATCATCCTGGGCTCCAAGGGCGGCTCGCCGAAGGCCAACGGCCAGCCCTACTACCGCGAGTCTCGCTAGGCCCTGCGGCACCCAATCTGCGGGCTCCAGTCCTCCTTGCGTGCCAAGCACGCGGCGTCGGGCCTGTCGCTCCGCATCTCGGGCACCACAGCGCCTAGCGGTGGAGCCCTGTGGCACCCAATCTGCGAGCTGGATTGGCTGCCCGTTCCAACAGCTCTTGCACGTCCTGGGCGCCGAGAGGCTCCGCGCGAACTTCTCGGCGCCCGTCTTCTGCGCAACGGAAGCAACACCCGTTGCCAAAAATCGGTAACCGCGCGCGTGGCGCGTAGGGGAGGAAGGGTCCTTCGGGGCCCAAGAGAAAGGAAGTCAACATGCTCGACAGAAGGCAGTTCCTCGGCGCCATGGGCGCCAGCGTCCTCGGCCTCGGCCTGGTTGGCTGCGGTGGCTCCGACGGTGGCTCCACCGATGGCGGCTCCGCCTCCGGCAAGAAGAAGGTCGCCATGGTCACCGACGGCCAGATCAACGACGGCGGCTGGGACGCGTCCTGCTACAAGGCCATGACCGACGCCGCCGACGAGGCCGGTTGGGACACCGCCTACTCCGAGTCCGTCGCCCAGTCCGACTGGGCCACCACCATGGAGAACTACATCGACCAGGGCTACGACATGGTCTTCCTGCCCGGCAACCAGTACACCGACGTGGTCAAGCAGGTCGGCAAGGACTTCCCCGACGCCCACCTGTGCATCCTGAACTCCGCCGTTGAGCAGGAGAACGTGGTCTCCCTCGTCCCCAACACGGACCAGATCGGCCAGCTCGCTGGCGCTCTCGCCGGCCTCATCACCAAGACCAACTCCGTCGGCTTCATCGGCGCCGTCGAGCTTGACACCACCAAGTCCAAGCTCGAGAACTTCGAGAAGGCCGCCAAGAAGGTCAACCCGTCCGTCCAGGTGACCAGCGCCTACGCCGGCTCCTTCACCGACGCCGCCAAGGGCAAGGAGCTCGCCACCACCTTCGTGAACTCCAACAACGTCGACGTCATGTTCGGCGACGCCTCCATCGTCGACACCGGCGCCCGCGAGGCCCTGGCCACCTACGGCGACCGCTATGACATCGGCCAGCCGGGCGACCTCGGCAGCGCCGACGACAAGCTCATCGCCTGCTCCGTCGTGACCGACAACAAGGCCATGATTCTGTCCGCCATGAAGGACGTCGAGGCTGGCTCCTTCGGCAACAAGATTATCAAGGGCGACCTCGACAACGGCGGCGTTGCCGTGGGCACCTTCTCCAACATCGTCGACCAGGACACCCAGGCAAAGTACCAGGAGATCGTCGCCCAGATCAAGGCCGGCACCTTCCTGTAAGGTCTCCTCGCCTGACTTTGCTGGGCCCCTTGAGCCATGCGCTCAAGGGGCCCTTTTTGTTACCGCCGTTTGCATGTGAATCTGGTCGGTGATGGTCAGCGTATCGTCCACTTTCACATGCAAATCGCGGCGGGTTGCCAGGGCGTTTCGCCGACGAGAAGCGCCTGTCTCGTTGGTTAACAGCAGAAAACAACGCTTGTTGCGTCTTGCGAACAACGCGCGCGGCCTGTAGGATGGTCCTCATAGGCAGCCGCAGGGGCTGCGGATGGACCGCGGGGCATGACGCCCAAGGCGGTCGCACACAACCGAATCGCTGGGCCTCATTCCCGTGAGGGTCGCGTGTCCCGTGGTAGCACGCGCAGAAGCCACTAAACAGCCTAAGCTCCGGAGGCCTCCCCCTCTGGCGCTTGGGCTGTTTTTCTGTGACGAGGGATGTGCGTCCGGCGGTCCGCGACGGCAAGAAGAGAGAGGGGAAGGCATGAGCAAGGAAACGCTGACCATCCAGTACGAGGCGGGCGAGCCAGTCCACCTCAAGGACCTGAGCGAGAAGGACGAGCGGCTGCTCCGCCGCGTCATAGAGATCTGCCGCGAGGCCAAGGAGGCCGGCAACTACCCCTTCGGCTGCCTTCTGGCCGACAAGGATGGCAACATCCTCATGGAGCAGGGCAACTGCGAGAACGAGCACAAGGGCGACTGCACCGGCCACGCGGAGACCGAGCTCATGAGGCGCGCCTCCCAGGTCTATACCAAGGAGGAGATGTGGGACCTCACCATGTACAACTGCGGTGAGCCCTGCGCCATGTGCTCGGGTGCCATCTACTGGGGCAACCTCGGCCGCCTGGTCTACATCGGCCGCGAGAGCACCCTCAAGAAGTATACCGGCGACGACATCCGCAACCCCACGCTGGCCCTCCCGTGCCGCGCGATCTTTGCCTGCGGGCAGAAGCCGGACATGGAGCTCGTCGGTCCCGTGCCGGAGCTCGAGGAGGAGTACATGAAGCTCCACGAGGGCTTCTGGCACCCCAGCGAGGACTAAGCAAGGTCACAGCGGGACGCCGCCCGCTCAAGCGACGCCCCGAGACGTTCCGACGGTTCAACCACCAAAAGAAAGCGAGAAGCACATGAACAACGCCATGACCAGGAGGAGCTTTGTCTCCATGTCCGCCGCCATGATGGCCCTGGGCCTTGCCGGCTGCGGCAGCTCCGCCTCCTCCGACTCCTCCTCCGATGGCGCCGCCTCTGGCGAGTCCACCAAGAAGAAGGTCGCTATCATCCTCGACGGTCCCGCAAACGACGGCGGTTGGAACGCCAGCTGCTACCAGGCCATGCTCGACGCCGCCAACGAGCTGGGCTGGGAGACCGCCTACTCCGAGTCCGTCGAGACCGCCAACTGGGCCACGACCATGGAGAACTACCTCGACCAGGGCTTCGACCTGCTCTTCATGCCGGGCAACGAGTTCACCGACGTGAGCAAGCAGGTTGGCGCTGATTACCCTGACGCCCACATCTGCCTGCTCAACTCCGAGGTCTCCTCGAGCAACATCGTGGGTCTTGTCCCCGACACCAAGCAGATCGGCCTTCTCGCCGGCGCGCTTGCGGGCATCCTCAGCAAGACCGGCCACATCGGCTTCATCGGCGGCGTGGAGCTCGACACCACCAAGAACAAGCTCGACTACTACACCAAGGCCGCCCAGAAGGTGAACCCGGACATCCAGGTCTTCAGCGCCTACGCCAACTCCTTCATGGACGCCGGCAAGGGCAAGGAGATCGCTGCCTCCATGCTGACCACCAACAGCGTCGACGTCATGTTCGGCGATGCCTCCGGCATCGACACGGGCGCCCGCGAGACCATGTCCGCCTACGAGGATGTCTTTGACATCGGCCAGCCGGGCGACCTGGGCGGCGCCGACGACCCGCTCATCGCCAACTCCGTGGTCACCGACAACAAGACCATGCTCAAGCAGGCCATGAAGGACGTCGAGGACGGCGTCTTCGGCGACAAGGTCATCTACGGCAACCTCGACAACGGCGGCGTCTCCGTCGGCACCTTCTCTAACATCGTTACCGCCGACCAGCAGAAGCAGTACCTGGACTACGTCGAGCAGATCAAGGACGGCTCCTTCCTGTAGGCGCCCCTCGCCAGACACCCCCGCGGCTTGCATGTGATTGTGGACGCTCGGCTTCGGCTGGGCGTCCACTTTTGCATGCAAACCGCGGGGCGAGCGGCGAGAAGAGCCGGCGAGCGGTGGCATTCGTTGTAGTTTTGGATGCATAACACCAGCTCAGAACCATTGCAGGCTCAATAAGAAAAAGTTACCGCCTGGTGGCACAAAACGTCCATTTGCGAAGATGAATTGCTTTAACGGGGTCAAATCTCGCTCGCTCGAACTACAATCAGACGTGACCGATCGCCCCTCCTGCGACGGGCGATAGGGCTTGAACTTCGCTTTAGAGAAGGGATCGACCATGCTCAACAGAAGGCAGTTCATCGGCACTATGGGCGTAACGGCACTGGGGCTCGGCCTCGTCGGCTGCGGCGGGAGCGGATCTTCCGACTCCGGCTCCGGCACCACGGGCGGCTCCGACGGAGCCAAGAGGAAGGTCGCCATCTTCCTCGACGGCCCCATCAACGACGGCGGCTGGGGCGCCTCCTGCTACAAGGCCATGACCGATGCCGCCGACGAGCTGGGCTGGGACACCGCCTACTCCGAGTCCGTGGCCACGGCCGACTGGGCCACCACCATGGAGAACTACATCGACCAGGGCTACGACCTCATCTTTGCCCCGGGCAACCAGTACACCGACGCCGTCAAGCAGGTGGCCAAGGACTACCCCGACGCCCACTTCTGCATCCTGAACGACACGGTCAAGGATACCAACATCGAGTCCCTCATGCCCAACACCCAGCAGATCGGCCTTCTCGCCGGCGCCCTGGCAGGCATCCTCTCCAAGACCAACAACATCGGCTTCATCGGCGGCGTCGAGCTCGACACTACCAAGGACAAGCTCGAGAACTACACCAAGGCCGCCCAGAAGATCAACCCGGCCATCCAGGTTGCCAGCGCCTACGCCGGCTCCTTCTCCGACGCCGGCAAGGGCAAGGAGATCGCCAACTCCATGGTGACCACCAACGACGTGGACGTCATGTTCGGCGACGCCTCCATCGTCGACACCGGCGCCCGCGAGGCCCTCTCCGCCTACAGCGACCGCTATGACATCGGCCAGCCGGCCGACCTCGGCAGCGCCGACGACAAGCTCATCGCCAACTCCGTGGTCACCGACAACAAGACCATGCTCAAGGAGTCCATGCAGGACGTCGAGTCCGGCAGCTTCGGCGACAAGGTCATCTACGGCGACCTCTCCAACGGCGGCGTCTCCACGGGCACCTTCTCCAGCATCGTCACCGACGACCAGCAGAAGCAGTACCTCGAGTACGTCGAGCAGATCAAGGCCGGCACCTTCCTGTAGGCGGTCAACTGGGCAACGTCGCATAGACCTCCCCGGCGAGAAGGGCGCAGCGGCCGCAGGACCCGCGCCCTTCTCGCCTTTTTTGTGGCGGAGTGAGGTCGGCGCACCGCCGTGCCAACGTTGTTTCTTGGAATGAATAACGCGCAGGTCAAAAGGGTTGTTTCTTCAAAGCTATAGCGCACGCACAGAGGGAGATTTCGTCCGTTCGCGGAATGGCCGCGCTCGACCGCGGATGGGTCGATAATACTTTCTTCTCATAGGTGATAATCCTCTATCGAAGGGGAGCAACTTATGGAAAAGCTCAAGGAGGTCGGCCGTCCCATCAAGCGTGTGGACGCCGCCGACAAGGTCACGGGTCGCGCCAAGTTCACGGACGACCTGTGCCCCAAGCCGTGCCTGGAGGCAAAGATTCTGCACTCCACCATCGGCAACGGTCGCGTCGTCTCCATGGACACGAGCGAGGCCCTCAAGGTGCCGGGCGTCGTGGCCATCTTCACGTGCTTTGACGTGCCCGACATCGTCTACCCGGTGGGCGGCCACCCTTGGTACGCGGACCGCGACGCCTCGCACCGAGACATCGCCGACCGCAAGCTCCTGGACGACCGCGTCCGCATCTACGGCGACAACATCGGCGTCGTGGTGGCCGAGGACACCGTGGCCTGTGACCGCGCCCTCAAGCTCATCAAGGTTGAGTACGAGGAGTGGCCCGTGGTCTACGACCCCAAGGAGTCCCTGGCCCTTGGTGCCGCAGAGGGCGGCGCGGAGCACCCCGTGCAGGACCGCAAACCCGACAACCTCGTGGCCCACTCCCTGGCGGTCACCTCCGACGAAAAGCTGGCCGCCCTCGGCTACTCCTCAGTGGAGGACGCCATCATGGACCCGGCCTATCATCACGTGAGCCTCCACATTGAGAGCCGCGAGCAGTCCCAGGTGCACATCGAGACCTGCACCTCCTACTGCTACATGGAGAACAACAAGATCGTCTGCGTCTCCTCCACGCAGATTCCGCACGTCGTGCGACGTGTCATCGGCCAGGCGCTGGGCATCCCCTGGGGCGACGTCCGCGTCATCAAGCCCTACATCGGCGGTGGCTTCGGCACCAAGCAAGACGTCCACTACGAGCCGCTCAATGCCTGGGTCTGCAAGCAGATCGGTGGGCGCTGCGTGCGCATGGAGATCAGCCGCGAGGAGCTGTTCTGGGACACCTCGGGACGCCAGCCCAAGAGCTTTGACGTCGAGGCCTCCTGGGACGACGACATGAACCTCCACGCTCGCAAGATTACGGCGTACTCCAACACGGGCGGCTACGGCCACCATGGCCACGCGCTTGTCCTCAACTCGGTCAACTCCTTCCGCTGGCTCTACCACACCCAGGAGAAGGCCGTTCGCTGCGAGGCGTTCACCGCCTACACCAACGGTCCGCACACCGGCGCCATGCGCGCCTACGGCGTGCCCGAGGGCAACTGGGCGGCCGAGTGCCTGATGGGCGACATCGCCTATGACATGGGCTGGGACGGCGTGGAGTTCCGCCTCAAGAACGTCTACACCGACCAGTTCGTGGACGAGTTCACGCCGGGCGGCGTCATTGCGGCCCACACGTGCGCCATCCCGGAGTGCGTGGAGAAGGGCAAGGCCTACATCGAGTGGGACAAGAAGAAGCGCGAGTACGCCAACCAGACCGGCCCCATCCGCCATGGCGTGGGCGTCTCCTTCTTCGTGTACAAGACGGCCGTCGCGCCGTTTGCGCTGGAGACCGCCACGGCTGCGGTGACGCTCAACCAGGATGGCACCATCCAGCTGCAGATGGGCGCCACCGAGATCGGCCAGGGCGCCGACACGGTCTTCTCGCAGATGGCCGCCGAGGCCATTGGCGTGCGTACCGAGGACGTCCACATCGTGAGCTTCCAGGACACTGACGTCACTCCCTACGACT
Organism: uncultured bacterium; assembly: GCA_905215465.1. Classification (GTDB taxonomy): domain Bacteria; phylum Actinomycetota; class Coriobacteriia; order Coriobacteriales; family Atopobiaceae; genus Paratractidigestivibacter. The sequence goes on from CAJMPT010000014.1 coordinate 13,821, forward strand.
CGGGCGCCTACGCCTCCCGCCAGACCTACGTCAGCGGCACGGCCGTCAAGAAGGCCGGCGAGACGCTGCGCCAGAAGATCTTGGACTACGCGCGCTTCGTCTATCCCAACGCGCAGGGCGAGCTCACCATCGAGGACGGCGTGGTGCTGGACGCCCTGGGCCACAAGGTGGTCGACCTGGCCACGCTGGGCCTGGACTCCTACTACAACATGGACCACGCCTGCCAGCTGCAAGCGCACGAGACCGTCAACGTCCACACCAACGCCATCGCCGGCGGCTGCACCTTCGCCGACGTCACGGTCGACATGCCGCTGGGCAAGGTCACGGTCAACAAGATCATCAACGTCCAGGACTCCGGCCGCCTCATCAACCCCAAGCTGGTGGAGCAGCAGATCCACGGCGGCATGGCCCAGGGCATTGGCTACGGCCTCTTCGAGGAGCTGCAGGTCGATCCCAAGTCCGGCCGCGTGCTCAACCCCACGCTGCTTGACTACAAGATCCCGACCATGATGGACTTGCCCGACCTTGCCGCGGACTTCGTCGAGAAGCCCGACCCCACGGGCCCCTACGGCAACAAGGCGGTGGGAGAGACGCCGGCCATCAGCCCGGCGGCCGCCATCCGCGACGCCATCCTGAACGCGACTGGTTGCAAGTTCTACGTCGAGCCCATGACGCCCCAGCGTCTCTTCGAGGGCTTCAAGGAAGCGGGGCTGATCTAGATGTACGACATCGAGTCTCTGTACGAGGCCACAAGCGTCGAGGACGCCTGCCGGGCCCTGGCCGCCGACCCCAAGGCCGAGGTCATCGCCGGCGGCACCGACGTGCTGGTCAAGCTTCGCGAGGGCAAGGGCGCCCCGGCGCACCTGGTCTCCATCCACGAGCTGCACGACGAGCTCGACGGCGTGACCCTTGCCGAGGACGGAACGGTGGAAATCGGCCCCATCACGTGGTTCCACCACGTGACAACGAGCCCCGTCATCCAGGCCACGGTTCCCACGCTGGGCGATGCCTGTGACACCCCCGGTGGCCCTCAGCTGCGCGTCTCCGGCACCATTGGCGGCAACATCTGCACGGCTGCCACCTCGGGCGACTCCGCATCCACGCTCTTTGCCTACGGCGCCCTTCTCGACGTCCAGAGCGCGCGCGGCAAGCGCACCATCCCCATCGAGGAGTGGTACGCGGGCCCCGGCCGCTCCAACAAGGAGCACGACGAGCTGCTGGTGAAGATTCGCATCCCGCGCAGCCACTACGAGGGCTTCACGGGCCACTACTTCAAGTACGGCAAGCGCAACGCCCTGGAGATCACCACCATGGGTTGCTGCTGCCTGGTCAAGCTCGCGGACGACAAGTCCACCATCGAGGACATCCGCCTGGCCTTTGGCGTCGCCGGCCCCACGCCCATGCGCGCGCTTGCCGCCGAGGACGCGGTGCGTGGCCTCTCCGCGGCCGAGGCTGCCGAGAAGATCGGCGAGCTCGCGGCCGGCTGCACCAACCCGCGCGACTCCTGGCGTGCGTCCAAGGAGTTCCGCCTGCAGCTCATCAAGGAAATGTCGAAGCGCTCGCTGCTCGAGGCGGCGCGCAAGGGAGGGGCTGAGGTCTAGTGGACATGAAGATCCTCAAGTGCACCGTCAACGGAAAGCCGGTGCAGGTGGGCTATGACCCGCGCGAGTCCCTGCTGGACACGCTGCGCAACCGCCTTGGCCTCACGAGCGTCAAGCGCGGCTGCGAGGTCGGCGAGTGTGGCGCCTGCACCGTCCTCATCGACGGCGTGGCTACCGACACCTGCCTCTACCTGACCGACTGGGCCCAGGGCAAGGAGATCCTGACTGTCGAGGGCCTGCAGGCTCCCGACGGCACGCTCAACCCCGTCCAGCAGGCGTTTGTCGACGAGTTTGCCGTCCAGTGCGGCTTCTGCATCCCGGGCATCATCATGAGCGCCATGGAGATGGTCAACTCCGGCAAGACGTTCACGAGGGATGAGATTCGCAAGAACCTGTCTGGCCACCTGTGCCGCTGCACCGGCTACCAGAACATCATCAACGGCGTCGAGAAGGCCATCGAGATCGTCCACGAGAAGGTCGGCGAGTAGGGTATCGCTACCTGGCCGCGAGAGGCCCTGGTTTCACGCAAAGCTACGCTGCGCAAAGAGCTTTGCGTGAAACCAGGGCCTCTCGCTGTGTTGACGTTGCCATGCTCGACGGGCTTCTCGTGGGGCTCGCCGACCCTCTCGGCTGCCTCCCGCCTAAAAGAGAAGAGCGTGCGCCACGAAAACGAGGGTAGGGCAGAGAATTCGTGCCCTACCCTCGTTTGCGTGGCTATTTGGGTCCAGATAGCCCTTCTCACCTGCCATACCCTCGGATTCGTGGCGCACCCTGCTCTTTTAAGGGGCCTTTGCTGGCCTGCTTGGCTGCGACGGCGCCGTATGGCGGAAGGCCCGGGCTTCTCGGCAAAAGTGCTTCTGAGCGCGTCCCTTGCGCGAGGTCGCTTTTGCGAGAAGCCCGGGCCTTCCGTCCCGTGCGGACCCTCCGACTCGGCTATGCCCAGCTCACGATGATGGTGGAGTCGTCGAGCGCGGCGCTCTGACGGCTGGCGGCCTCGTCGCCCACGGTGACGTCATAGCCCATGCGCGTGAGGTCGTTCACGAACTTGGCGGCCTTGGCGCTGAAGGTATTGAGCAGGCGTGCGGTCTCGTAGTCGGAGATCACGCTCTGCTCGCGGTTGTAGATGATGGCGCAGATGGCGTCTGCAACCTGGGTGTTGCTGTTGGCCAGCAGGTCGTTGTAGAAGGAGTTGCCTGTCCCCTTGCCGTCCAGCTCGCCGGGGGCAAACTTCACCGCCAGCGAGGTGCGGCCGTACTTTGCGTACATGCGCACGCGCGTGTTGGTGCGCGACATGGCGTTGCGCGTGGCCCAGCCCATCGCGTTCTCGGCCAGGGTGTCGGCCTCGGCGTGCTCCTCCTCCGGGTTTGCGGCCGCGGCAATCTGCCTTGCCTCTTCGGCGCGGATCATGTCGACCATGCTCTTCTCCCTTGTCTTGCTTTGCGCCCGCGCACGAATGCTTGCCGTTGTTGGAAGCGTCCGTGCGCCGGGCTCTCCTTCTGCCCATATAATAGGGGAGAACAACGAGACGCACCCAAGGGGTTGATGTATGAACAGCAAGATTGCGGCGCTCGTGCCGTTCGTGGACTTTCTCGGCGCTGCGCTGGGGTCCGCGACGGAGGTTGTCCTGCATGATTTCAGCGAGCCGGAGCGCTCTGTGGTCAAGATCGTGAACGGCCACGTCTCTGGAAGGAACGTGGGCGCCCCCGCAACGGACTTTGCCCGTGCCATCGTGCGCGAGTACGGAGGCTCCAACATCAACTTTGTCACCGACTACGTCTCCAAGACCGTCGACGGCCGCCCACTGCAGGGCTCCTCGTACTTCATCCGCGACGAGGGCGAGGTCATCGGCATGATCTGCGTGAACATCGACCCTCAGCCCTTCCGTACCCTTGAGGACGCGCTCAACGTCTTCATGGAGTCCTACCGCCACGGCGGTTCCGAGGAGTACCGCGACACCAACCTGGACGCCGTCCGCGCCGCGTACAGCTCCTCATCCGTGGAGACGCTCTCCCTGGGCGGAAACGACGCCGGCGTGGTGGAGCAGGTCCGCGCGCTTCTGGCATCCATGGGCAAGACCCCCTCGGAGCTCGACCAGGCGGGCCGCATGGAGGTCGTCCGCAGGCTCGAGGAGACAGGCGCCTTCCTCATCAAGGGCGCGGCGGCAGACGTGGCCTGCGAGCTGCACGTCTCGGTGCCCAGCATCTACCGCTACCTCCAGAAGGTCCGCCGCGAGGCCTAGCGTGTGCGTCTCACGGCGAGAATTTCTTCTCGCCGAGGAGCCCCTCGGCATGGGCCGCCGTTCCGTCACTGGGTTATCCAGCGTTGCATCACCGCAGCTATAGCGCCTAATCAGACGGTTGGTCCCCTGTGGACGCCGCTCGCCCAACGGTTCCTACCGCTGGCGAGAATAACTTATTATTACGAGTGAGAATTATTGATAATCCATGTGTACCCGATGCGGGAGTGGCCAGCATGCAGCCAGGCTCCCGTGACCTAGAGGCGGCTCCTTCGGTTGCGCTATCGCCCGATGCCAGAACCGCCACCACATCCGAGACGCGCGGAGAGAAGCCCCGCGCCGGTCTAAGGGAGCAAACCCATGGAAGAAACGCTTGATCGACTGTTCCACCTGAAGGAGCGTGGGACCTCGGTGCGCACTGAGCTGCTCGCCGGCCTCACCACCTTCGTCACGGCTGCCTACGTGCTGGCCGTGAACCCCTCCGTCATGGCCGCCTCCGGCATGGACGCCGGATCCGTCTTCACCGCAACCGCCCTGGTGTGCTTCCTGGGCACCTGTGTCATGGCGCTTCTCACCAACTACCCCTTCGTGCTGGTTCCCAGCATGGGCCTCAACGCATACTTTGCCTACACCGTGGTGCTGGGCATGGGCTACAGCTGGGAGGTGGCCCTGGCCGCCATCTTCCTCGAGGGCGCGATCTTTGCCGTGATCTCCCTCACGAGCCTGCGTGACAAGATCTTCGAGGCTATCCCGCTCAACCTCAAGTACGCCATCTCCGCGGGCATTGGCCTGTTCATCACCATCATCGGCCTCAAGTCCTCCGGCCTGGTGGTCTCAAGCCAGGCAACGCTGGTCTCCATCTTCTCGTTCACCGGCAGCATGGCCGACGGCACCTTCAACACCGCCGGAATCGGCGTCGTCCTCTTCATGGTGGGCCTGGTCATCACCGCCGTGCTCATGGCCAAAAACGTCAAGGGCAACATCTTGCTCGGCATCCTCATCACCTGGGTCATCGGCATCGTCTGCGAGCTCTGCGGCCTCTACGTGCCCGACGCCGCCGCCGGCTACGCCAGCCTGTTGCCCAACTTCTCCAACGGCCTGGCCGTGCCCTCCATCGCCCCCACGTTCCTCAAGATGGACTTCTCCCAGATCACCAACCTCGGCTTCCTCGTGGTGACCTTCGCCTTCCTGCTCACCAGCCTCTTTGACACCGTCGGCTCCCTCATTGGCCTGGGCGCCAAGGCCGACCTGCTCGACGAGGACGGCAACATGCCTGCCGTCCGCGGCGCCATGGCCTCCGAGTCCGTGGCCACGATGGTCGCCGGCCTGCTCGGTAACTCCGCCACCTGCTGCTCCGTCGAATGCGCGGCCGGCATCGCCGAGGGCGGCCGCACGGGCCTCATGGCCATCACCACCGGCGTACTGTTCCTGGTCTCCATGTTCCTCTCGCCGATTTTTTTGGCCATCCCGTCCTTTGCCACGGCCCCGGCCCTGGTCATCGTCGGCTTCCTCATGGCCAGCTCCCTGCTGAAGGTCGACTTCGGCGACCCCTGCGAGGGCATCCCCGCCTTCCTGTGCTTCATGGGCATGCCCCTTTGCTACAGCATCGTCGAGGGCATCTCCCTGGGCATCATCTCCTACGTGTTCATCAACCTGCTCTGCGGCAACCACAAGAAGATCAGCCCCATGATGTACGTCCTGGCCGCGGTCTTCATCCTCAAGTACGTTCTGATCTAGCGCGTCCGGCGCACACCGCGCCAGCCCGATAAGTGCCCTAACAAAGGGAGAGGGGATTCCAAGATGGATTCCAGCACCGAGCCCAAGTCCTTCGTCATCAAGGGCGACATCTGCTACAGCACCAACCCGCAGGAGGTCTCCTGCACCAAGAATGGCTACCTGGTCTGTGTTGACGGCAAGTCCGCCGGCGTCTTTACCGAGCTGCCCCAGAGCTACGCCGAGCTGCCCCTGGTGGACTGCGCCGGCCAGCTGGTCGTCCCCGGCATGAACGACATCCACGTCCACGCCCCGCAGTACGCCTTCCGCGGCCTGGGCATGGACCTGGAGCTTCTCGACTGGCTGAACACCCACACCTTCCCGGAGGAGTCCAAGTACGCCGACCTCGGCTACGCGGGCGACGCCTACGAGATCTTTGCCGACGACCTGCGTCACAGCGCCACCACCCGCGCCGTGGTCTTCGGCACGCTGCACGTCCCCGCCACCGAGCTGCTCATGGACGACCTGGAGGCCACGGGCCTCGTCACCTACGTCGGCAAGGTCAACATGGACCGCAACAGCCCCGACAACCTGGTCGAGGGTTCCGTCGAGTCCGCCAAGGCCACCCGCAGGTGGATCGCCGACGTCGCCGGCCGCTACGAGCGCACGCACCCCATCATCACCCCGCGCTTCACGCCAAGCGTGACCGACGGCCTCATGGCCGAGCTGGCCAAGATTGCCCACGAGAACGACCTGCCCGTCCAGAGCCACCTGTCCGAGAACCTCTCCGAGATCGGCTGGGTCAAGGAGCTCTGCCCCTGGTCCACCTGCTACGGCGACGCCTACGACCACTTTGGCCTTCTCGGCGAGAAGACCGTGATGGCCCACTGCGTCTACTCCACCGACGAGGAGGTCGACCTGCTGCGTCGCACGGGCACCTACATCGCCCACTGCCCGCAGTCCAACGCCCAGCTGGCCAGCGGCATCGCCCCCATCAGGCGCTACCTTGACCTTGGCATGAACGTGGGCCTGGCCACCGATGTGGCCGGCGGAGCCGACCTGTCCATGTGGCGCTGCATGGCCGATGCCGTGGCCGTCTCCAAGCTGCGCTGGCGCCTGGTCGACCAGTCCCTGGCCCCGCTCACTACGCAGGAGGCCTTCTGGATGGCCACCATGGGTGGCGGCTCCTTCTTCGGCAAGGTCGGCTCCTTCGCCGAGGGCTACGAGCTTGATGCCCTTGTCCTGGACGACTCCGCCATCCGCACCCCGCGCGACCTCAGCGTCTGGGAGCGCCTGGAGCGCTACGTCTACCTCGCGGAGGAGGGCGGCTTCCTCACCCGCAAGTTCGTCGCCGGCAGGGAGATTGACCTGTCCTAGTGGCACCAACCGGCCCGCTCTAGTGCGCCCGGCGAGAAGCACGCTCTTCTCGCCGGGCGCTTTTTCATGGGAAGACGGGCCGCGGGGCAGGGCTGCCAAATGGTTTGGCGACAGACCTTTCTGGAGTCCAAAAAAGGCTTCGGTGAGTGGTCGAGAAAGACCGTTCGCCGAATTTGCGCACACGCCGCCTTCATTTGGGGAAGGCAAACCACAAGGCTCCGCAGGTCAGGGGCCAGTGCCCTTTGAGACCGCCAAAATCTTCCCTTGAAACAAACAAAAAGTGTGCTTATATATGGAGTAACAAACGATTTGTTTGGCTTTCAAACAAAAAGTCGAATCCGCGTCATAAAGACGTGGTGGATAGCGCGAAAGCGCGGAGGGGAGTCCTTCAGTGAGCGAGAAGATCCAGTGGGCCATCAACCAGATGCCCAAGAGCGATGATGCCCACCTCGGCATCATGTCCCTGGACAACGTTTCCAAGGCGCGCGCCTTCCACAAGAGCTTCCCCCAGTACTCCGTGACCCCGCTTGCCCGTCTTGACGGCCAGGCGGCTCGTCTGGGCCTGGGCAACCTCTGCGTCAAGGACGAGAGCTACCGCTTTGGCCTCAACGCGTTCAAGGTCCTGGGCGGCTCCTTCGCCATGGCCAACTACATCGCCGACGAGACCGGCAGGGACGTTGCCGACTGCACCTATGACTACCTGACCTCCGACGAGCTTGCCTCCGACTTCGGCCAGGCCACCTTCTTCACCGCCACCGACGGCAACCACGGCCGCGGCGTGGCCTGGGCCGCCAACAAGCTCGGCCAGAAGGCCGTCGTGCACATGCCCAAGGGTTCCACCAAGCCCCGCTTCGACAACATTGCCGCCGAGGGCGCCACGGTGACCATCGAGGAAGTCAACTACGACGAGTGCGTCCGCATGGCGGCCGCCGAGGCCGACGCCTGCGAGCGCGGCGTCATCGTCCAGGACACCGCCTGGGAGGGCTACGAGAAGATCCCGTCCTGGATCATGGAGGGCTACGGCACCATGGCTTCCGAGGCTGCCGAGCAGCTGCGCGAGATGGCCATCAACCGCCCGACGCACGTCTTTGTTCAGGCTGGCGTGGGCTCGCTGGCCGGCGCTGTGGTGGGCTACTTCACCAACCTGTATCCCGATAACCCGCCCACCTTCGTCGTGGTCGAGTGCGCGCCTGCCGCCTGCCTGTACAAGGGCGCTGCCGCCGGCGACGGCAATCCGCGCATCGTGGACGGCGACATGCCCTCCATCATGGCCGGCCTGTGCTGCGGCGAGCCCAACATCCTGGGCTGGGACATCCTGCGCAACCACGTGACCGCCTTCGTGTCCTGCCCCGACTGGGTCACCGCCCGCGGCATGCGCACCCTCGGCGCCCCCGAGAAGGGCGACCCGCGCGTCATCTCCGGCGAGTCTGGCGCCGTCACCACGGGCCTCGTCGAGACCCTCATGATGGACCCGGAGTACGCCGAGCTCAAGGAGGCCATCGGCCTGGACAAGACCAGCTCCGTGCTGTGCTTCTCCACCGAGGGTGACACCGACCCCGAGCAGTACCGCCGCATCGTGTGGGAGGGCGAGTACCCCACCTGCTAGCTACCTGCTAGTGCCGGAGGGCGGCAAGCAATTCTCGCCGCCCTCCGGTTGCGGGCAGCTGGGATAGTGCCGCCTGTAGTGCCAAAATAAGGTAAGTGTGGCCATCGGAACAGAAAGGTTCGAACAATGGCTAAGGAACTGGATTTCGAGCTCATCAAGAAGACCGCCCAGGACTATGGCAAGGACATGACCGCGTTCCTGCGCGCCATGATCTCCCACCCGTCCGAGTCCTGCGAGGAGGGCGAGGTCGTCGCCTGCATCAAGGCCGAGATGGAGAAGCTCGGCTTTGACGAGGTCAAGGTCGACGGCCTGGGCAACGTCATGGGCTTCATGGGCGACGGCGACAAGATCATCGCCATCGACTCCCACATCGACACCGTGGGCATCGGCAACCGCGACAACTGGGACTTCGACCCTTACGAGGGCTTTGAGGACGACCAGCTGATCGGCGGCCGCGGCGGCTCCGACCAGGAGGGTGGCATGGCCTCCGCCACCTACGCTGCCAAGATGATGAAGGACATGGACCTCATCCCCGAGGGTTACAAGGTCATGGTCGTCGGCACGGTCCAGGAGGAGGACTGTGACGGCATGTGCTGGCAGTACATCTACAACGTCGACGGCATCAAGCCCGAGTTCGTCATCTCCACCGAGCCCACCGACGGCGGCATCTACCGTGGCCACCGCGGCCGCATGGAGATCCGCGTCGACGTCCACGGCACCTCCTGCCACGGCTCCGCTCCCGAGCGCGGCGATAACGCCATCTACAAGATGGCCGACATCATCGCCGACGTCCGCTCCCTCAACAACAACGGCTGCGACGAGTCCACTGACATCAAGGGCCTCGTCAAGATGCTCGACCCCAAGTACAACCCCGACCACTACGAGGACGCCCGCTTCCTCGGCCGCGGCACCTGCACCGTCTCCCAAATCTTCTACACCTCCCCGTCCCGCTGCGCCGTGGCCGACTCCTGCGCCATCTCCATCGACCGCCGCATGACCGCCGGCGAGACCTACAAGTCCTGCCTGGCCGAGGTCGAGAACCTGCCGTCCGTCAAGAAGTACGGTGACGACGTCAAGGTCTCCATGTACATGTACGACCGTCCGTCCTGGACCGGCGAGGTCTACGAGACCGAGGCCTACTTCCCGACGTGGATCAACAAGGAGTCCGCTCCCCACGTCAAGGCCCTCGTGGACGCCCACAAGGCCCTCTTCGGCGATGAGCGCATTGGCTGCGAGAAGTCCATGGACAAGCGCGCCGGCCGTCCGCTGTGCGACAAGTGGACCTTCTCCACTAACTGCGTCTCCATCCAGGGCCGCTACGGCATCCCCTGCGTCGGCTTTGGCCCCGGCGCCGAGTCCCAGGCCCACGCTCCCAACGAGGTGACCTACAAGCAGGACCTGCCCACCTGCGCCGCCCTCTACGTGGCCGCCCTCAACCTCTACGATCCTTCTCAGGCTGACGGCAACGCCACCACGTATCGTGCCGAGCTCACGGACAACGACATCAAGTAGCATCAACTGAGGCTAGACGGGGCCCGCAAGGGTTGCGGGTCCCGCATTACCTGCAATTCCAACAAGGAGAGGAACAACATGAGCGAGATCCAGCAGTACATCGACGTGCTCAACGGCCTTGACTTCAAGGGTATGTACGGCAGCGACTTCCTGCACACCTGGGACAAGACCACCGACGAGCTGCGCGCCCTCTACGCCACCGCCGCCGCCCTGCGCAACCTGCGCGAGCGCAACATCTCCTCCAAGATCTTTGACTCCGGCCTGGCCGTGTCGCTGTTCCGCGACAACTCCACCCGCACCCGCTTCTCCTTCTCCAAGGCCTCCAACCTGCTCGGCCTCGAGCTCCAGGACCTGGACGAGAAGAAGTCCCAGATCGCCCACGGCGAGACCGTCCGTGAGACCGCTACCATGATCTCCTTCATGGCTGACGTCATCGGCATCCGCGACGACATGTACATCGGCAAGGGCGACGCCTACATGGCCGAGGTCTCCGAGTCTGTCCAGCAGGCCTACGAGGACGGCGTTCTGGATCACCGTCCCACGCTCATCTCCTTGCAGTCCGACTCCGATCACCCCACGCAGTCCTCTGCCGACATGCTCTACCTCATCAACGAGTTTGGCGGCCTTGAGAACCTCAAGGGCAAGAAGGTTGCCGTCACCTGGGCCTATTCGCCCTCTTACGGCAAGCCGCTGTCCTGCCCGCAGTCGCTGATCAGCCTGCTGCCCCGCTTTGGCATGGACGTCACCCTGGCTCACCCCGAGGGCTACGACCTCATGCCCGAGGTCGTCGAGCGCGCAAAGGGCTATGCCGCCGAGTCCGGCACCACCTTTAAGCAGGTCAACACCATGGCCGAGGCCTTCGAGGGCGCCGACATCGTGATTCCCAAGAGCTGGGCTCCGTTTGCCGCCATGGAGAAGCGCACCAACCTGTACGCCGAGGGCGACGACGCCGGCATCGCCGCTCTTGAGAAGGAGCTGCTCGCCCAGAACGCCACCCACAAGGACTGGTGCTCCACGACCGAGCTCATGGCCAAGACCGCCAATGGCCAGGAGACCATCTTCATGCACCCGCTGCCCGCCGACATCTCCGGCGTCTCCTGCGAGAACGGCGAGGTCATGGCCGACGTCTTCGACATGCACCGCGACGGCATGTACAAGGAGGCCAGCTACAAGCCCTACGCCATCGCTGCCATGATGTTCCTCCAGAAGGTCGCCGATCCGGCCGCCACGCTGAAGGCCCTCGAGGAGCGCGCCACTTCCCGCTGGTTCCAGGCCTAGCTCCAACCGGGCCTAGGGCCCCACAGAGATGGCTCCACGGGCCCGTCCGACAGCTCTTGCGCTCAGGGCGGGCCCGCGTGTTTTTAGGGCGAGAGCTCCTTGCTTCTCGCTGAGTATCAAATATTGAAGTGAAAGCGCCGCCACGGGGGAGGTGGCGCGAGAGGAGAGATGGCCCTATGGGCAAGCGCATCGTCATCGCCCTCGGCGGAAACGCCCTTGGCAAGAACCTTCCGGAGCAGATGGAGGCGGTCCAGCACACCGCTCGCGCCATCGTTGACCTCATCGAGCAGGGCAACGAGGTCATCGTCGTTCACGGCAACGGCCCGCAGGTCGGCATGATTGCCAACGCCATGACCGAGCTCACCCGCTCCGACCCCGAGAAGTACATCCCCTGCCCGCTGTCCGTCTGCGGCGCCATGAGCCAGGGCTACATCGGCTACGACCTGCAGAACGCCCTGCGTGAGGAGATGGAGCGCCGCAACATCACGCGTGGCGTCGCCACCGTCCTGACGCAGGTCGAGGTCGACCCCGACGATCCCGCGTTCAAGAACCCGACCAAGCCCATCGGCTCCTTCATGACCGAGGAGGAGGCCGAGCAGCTCAAGCGCGACCGCGGCTATGACTTCGTCGAGGACTCCGGCCGTGGCTACCGCCGCGTCGTTGCCTCCCCCAAGCCTCGCCGCATCGTCGAGCTCGACACCATCTCCTCGCTCGTCTCGGCCGACCACGTGGTCATTGCCTGCGGTGGCGGCGGCATCCCGGTGCTGCCCACCGGCAACCACCACCTCAAGGGCGCCGCTGCCGTCATCGACAAGGACTTTGCCGCCGAGCTTCTCGCCGAGTCCCTCGATGCCGACTACCTGGTGATCCTCACCGCCGTGGAGAAGGTTGCCGTGAACTTTGGCAAGCCCGACCAGCAGTGGCTTGACGAGCTCACCCCCGAGACCGCCGGCAAGTACATGGAGGAGGGCCAGTTTGCCCCCGGCTCCATGCTGCCCAAGGTCCAGGCCGCGGTGAAGTTCGCCGAGTCCAAGCCCGGTCGCAGCGCGCTCATCACGCTGCTCGACCGTGCCGCCGACGGAATCGCCGGCAAGACGGGTACCATCGTTCGTGCGTAGCATTTTCACCAAGTTTGATTGAGAGGGGGCCGAGTCCTTTGAAGCCAGACCTGAGAGCGTACCTGTTGGGGTTCGAGGGCGCGCGCGTCTTTGGGCCCGGCCCCCGCGAGCTCCTTGAGCGCGTGGAGTCCGAAGGCAGCCTTCGAGCTGCCGCCATCAGCATGGGCATGGCCTACACCAAGGCCAGCCGCATGGTGAAGGCGGCGGAGGCTTCCTTCGGATTCCCGCTTACGGAACGCACCATCGGCGGCGCTGGCGGCGGGGGAAGCCGCCTGACCGCCGAGGCGCGCGATCTTCTCGACCGCTACGAGGCCTTTGAGGCTGCCTGCGAGAACGACCTGCGCCGCAACTTCTCGGAGTGCTTCTCCGGCTTTGCCGACGTGCCCCGCATTGGCTGCGTTGTCATGGCATCTGGACTGGGCCGCCGCTTCAGGCGGGCCTCCGGATCCGCGGACGCCAGCACCCTTCCCGGCGCCGACGAGGACAAGCTCCTGCAGCCGCTTCTTGGCGTGCCCGTCCTGCAGCATACGCTCTCAGCGCTTCCGGCAGATGCCCTCGACGTCGTGGTGGTCACCCGCTCCGAGGCCGTCGAGAAGCTCTGCGCAAACCTGGGCGTCCACTGCGTGCGTCACGCCGGCGCTTTCCAGAGCGACACCATCAGACAGGGCCTTCGCGCCCTTGCGGGCGTGCCGGGCTGCCTCTTTGTCCCTGGCGACCAGCCCATGCTTCGAGAGGAGAGCGTCCGCTCCCTGGTGGGGGAGTACCAGCTCCACCCCGGCAGCATCGTCCGTCTGGCCTGGCGCGGGGCCCCCGCAAGCCCCATACTTTGGCCCAGCGAGGACCTGCCGGCCCTTGCCGCCCTGGAGGGGGACTCCGGGGGAAGCGCGCTTCTCGCCAGACGAGAGGAGCTGGGACGCAGGGTCCGCCTGGTCGAGGCGGCCCACGAGCTGGAGACCGCAGACGTGGACACCCCTGCCGACCTGGAGCGCATTGAGTCAATGGTCCGAGATTGGGAGGAGCTGGTATGAGGATTCTCGCTAACGGTACGCTTGTCACCCCCGAGGGGCTGCGCCACGGCGACGTTGCCCTGGACGGTGACAAGATCAGCCGCATCGCGGCCCACATAGAGCCTGCCGACGGCGACGATGTCGAGGACGTCCGAGGCTGCTGGGTGTTCCCCGGCTTCATCGACGGCCACACGCACATGCAGTGCTGGACCGGCATCGACTGGACGGCCGACAGCTTTGAGACGGGCACGCGTGCCGCTGCCTGCGGAGGCACCACGACCATCGTGGACTACGCCACGGCTGACCGCGGCGTGACCATGCCCGACGCCCTCGACGAGTGGCACCGCCGCGCGGACGGCACCTGCACGGCAAACTACGCCTTCCACATGGCCCTGGCCGAGTGGAACGAGCGCAACCGCGAGGACCTGGCCGTCATGCGCGAGCGCGGCGTCTGCTCCTTCAAGACCTACTTTGCATACGACCACCTACGCCTTGACGACGCGGAGACCCTGGCCGTCATGGAGGCCCTCGCACCTTTGGGCGGCACGCTCTGCGTCCACTGCGAGAACGGCACGCTCGTCAACGAGCTGCAGCGCCGCGTGTACGACGAGGGCATCCATGGCCCTGAGGGCCACCCCCTGAGCCGCCCCGCCGAGTGCGAGGCCGAGGCCATCAGCCGCCTGCTCTACCTGGCGCACCTGGCCGGCGACGCCCGCGTAAACGTGGTGCACCTCTCCACCAAGATGGGGCTGGACGCCATCCGCGCCGCCAAGGCCCGCGGCCAGAAGAACATCTTCGTGGAGACCTGCCCGCAGTACCTGCTGCTTGACGACACCTGCTTCCTTGAGCAGGGGGAGGACGGTCTGGCCGGCCTTGCCTACGTCATGAGCCCGCCGCCGCGCAAGCCCGCCGACCGCTCGGCGCTGCGCGAGGCGCTTCTCGCTGGGGAGATCGACACCATCGCCACGGACCACTGCTCCTTCAACATCCACGGCCAGAAGGACCGTGGCGTCGACGATTTCCGCAAGGTGCCCAACGGCGGCGCCGGCGTGGAGCACCGCCCCGCCCTTATCGCCACCACCTTCGAGGGGCAGCTCGGCCCCATGGACCTGTGCCGCCTCATGAGCGAGAACCCCGCCCGCGTCTTTGGCATGTTTCCGCGCAAGGGTGCGCTGGTCGAGGGCGCCGACGCCGATGTCTGCGTCTGGGACCCCACGGCAACCTGGACCATCAGCGCCGCCACCCAGCACCAGAACGTCGACCACACGCCCTACGAGGGCTTTGAGTGCCACGGCCGTGCCCACCTGGTCTACGTCAACGGCGAGCTCTGCGCCCGCGATGGCGAGCCTACCGGCACCAAGCCCGGCCGCTACGTGGCAAGATAACTAGGTACCATGCGCCGGCGGGACCGCCCGCAGGCGTTCAGATACGACTTCGCAAAGGAGAAAAGCATGTCCAACAAGGCCATCGTCACCGAGAAGGCCCCCGCCGCCGTCGGTCCCTACTCCGCCGCCATCCAGGCCGGCAACTGCATCCACGTCTCTGGCCAGCTGCCCATCGACCCCGCCACCGGCGCCTTCGCCGGCGAGGACATCGCCAGCCAGACCCGCCAGAGCCTGACCAACATCAAGAACATCCTCGAGGCCGCCGGTGCCACCATGGCCAACGTCGCCGAGGTCACCGTCCTTCTCGACGACATCAACGACTTCGGCGCCATGAACGAGGTCTACGGCGAGTTCTTCTCCGAGCCGTACCCCTCCCGCGCCGCCTTCGAGGTGGCCGCCCTCCCCAAGGCCGCCAAGGTCGAGATCAAGGCCGTCGCCTACCTGTAAGGGCTTAGCCTGCCAATTCGGAGTCCATCCGAGCCTTTGCGACACCTATGCGCCCCTCGCGGCCATAGGTGTCGCTTTTTGTTAGGTGGAACCACCGGTCTGACGTCACCCCTTCCCGGGTAGAATCGCCCCACTTACGTTGCGGCGAGGGGAGGGCCAGACGTGACAAGGACCAAGGGCAGCGGTGGTGCGCAAGTCGAGAAGAGACTCTCAGTGCTCTTTGATGCCGCGGAGTCGGAGGGCACGCTTCTGTGTCCTGTGGAGGAGCGCAACCGTCGCGCACTGCAGCGGCGTGCCTCCGAGGACGGTGTGCCTGGCGTGGTCTCTCCCTTCCGGGGCCTCTATGCGCGGCGCGCTTACTGGGAGGCGCTCAAGCCAGACGCGCAGGCGCTCCACGTCATGCGTGGCCTTGCGAGCATGCATCCCGATTGGGTGTTCAGCGCGCAGTCCGCGGCGCTGGCGCACGGCTTTCCCATGTCGTATGGGGTGCTCTTAAAGCCGCATGTGGTGGCATCGACGGGAGGCCGGACGCGTAGAGGATCGGCAATCGTCCGCCATGAGGCCGCCCATGACGAGGCCGCCGTTGCGTCCGGCGTGCGCGTGACGTCGTTTTGGCGCACGGTGTTTGACTGCTTGGCAACGCTCGGCTTTGACGAGGCCCTTCTCGTCGCGGATTGTGCGCTGCGGCGCAAGAAGATGTCGAGAAGGCGCATGACGGAGCTTCTCTCCAGACGGTTCGGAGGATGCCCCGGTATCAAAAGAGCAATGAGCGTCTGCTGGTGGGCTGAGCCCAGCGCCGAGAGCGGGGGAGAGTCGCTCGCCCGCGCGGCCATGGTCAGGCTCGGCTTCGAGGCGCCGCACCTCCAGATGGAGCTCCCTGACCCTGTGGACCCCGGCAGGAGCTTCCGCCTTGACTTTGTGTGGCGGGACGCATCGCGCCGACTGATCTTTGGCGAGTTCGACGGCAAGGAGAAGTACCAGAAGAAGCAGGTGGAAAGCGGTAAGTCGCTCGGGGATGTGCTCGACTCGGAGCATGAGCGCCAGACCAGGCTCACCGTGTATCGCGCGTGCTTCCTGCGCATCTCCTTTGCAGAGGCAAGAAGCGATGGAAAGCTCACGCGCAAGCTCGTGACGTACGGCGTGCCGAGGGGCGAGCCCCCGCGCCTGGTGGATGGCGTCCCAGTCGCTCCCGTAGAGGTTTGCGAGCGACCGACGCTTTTGGGAGAGGGGACGCTCCTTCTCTTCTCGCAGCGCGTGCGGTATACGCGCGAGGCTGCCTGACCCTACAAACAGCGACGTCTATGCATGTGGAGAAGTGCATAGACGTCGCAATTCGTCAGCTGGTCTCCTCGGCGAGAAGAACTTCTCGCCGAGCTTTCAAAAAGTGACACCTATGCGCCCCTCGTGGCCATAGGTGTCGCTTTTTGTCGGGTGAGCTTGGTCTGGACCAGCCGCGCTACTCCTGCGGGAGCTCGCTTCCGCAGTGCGGGCAGCGGGTGGCGCCGGGCTTGTGCTCCTCCAGGCAGAAGGGGCAGACGGGCGCGGACTCGGGCTCGCCGGCCTCCCCATCTGCGCCGCCGACGATCTTCTCGCCGAGGTCCTTTGCCTTGTTGATGGCCTTTACCAGGCAAAACACCACAAACGCGACGATAAGGAAGTTGATGCAGGCGCTAATGAACGCGCCGAAGTCGATGTCGGTGCCCGGGACCACCAGGCCCGAGATCTCTCCCGCGCCGCCGCCGGCCACCATGCTGATGAGTGGGTTGATGATGTTGTTGGTGAGCGCCGTCACGATGGACGTGAACGCGCCGCCGATGATGACGCCGACTGCCATGTCCATGACGTTGCCACGGTTAATGAACTCCTTGAACTCACTGATGAACCTGCGCATGCGCTCTCCTCTCCACCTGGATGCAGACCACACGAGTCTACGCTGCCCGCCTCAGAGTGTCCCAGCGTCGGGCGCACTTCTCGCCGGGCGAATCACGCCGCTCACCGGAGCGTTATATTATTGGTGATATAACGCCAAACAAATAGTATGGTCAAATTAACCCTAGTTATGAAGTTTCGTTGAGAGTGGAGGCGCAGACGGGCGCTTCTCGGCGGAACGAGGAAAGGAGAGGTATGGACCTCAAGAAGGAGAGGGTCGCCATCGTTGCCGCCGGTGCGCTCATCGGCGTCATCGCGGCCATGCTGGTGTTCTTCGGGAACCCGGCAAACATGGGCTTCTGCATAGCCTGCTTCATCCGCGACACGGTGGGCGGCCTGGGACTTCACCGCGCCGAGGCCGTTCAGTACATCAGGCCCGAGATCGTCGGCCTCGTGCTGGGCAGCTTCCTCATCGCCATCGGCAAGGGCGAGTGGCAGGCCCGCGGCGGCTCCGCCCCGCTCACCCGCTTCGTGCTGGGCTTCTGCGTCATGGTGGGCTGCCTCATGTTCCTGGGCTGCCCCTTCCGCATGATCTTGCGCATCGCCGGCGGAGACCTCAACGCCGTCGTTGGCCTCGTGGGCTTTGCCTGCGGCATCCTGGCCGGCACCTGGTTCCTCAACCACGGCTACTCGCTCGGCCGCACCTACAGGCTTCCTGCCTCCGAGGGTGCCGCGTGGCCCATCATCCAGGTCGTCATCCTGGTGCTGCTCGTCGTGGCCCCCGCGTTCATCTTCTTTAGCCCCGAGGGCTCCGGCCCCGGCGCCAAGCACGCCGCCATCGCCATCTCCCTGGCTGCCGGCGTCATCGTGGGCGCCCTGGCCCAGCGCACCCGCCTCTGCATGGTCGGCGGCATCCGCGACATGATTCTCTTCCGCGAGCCCAAGCTCCTCATGGGCTTCGGCGCCATCCTCGTTGGTGCCCTGGTGACCAATCTCGTGCTCACCGCCACCACCGGCAACGCCTACTTCAACCTGGGCTTCGAGGGCCAGCCCGTGGCCCACAACGACGCCGTCTGGAACTTCCTCGGCATGGCCCTGGCCGGCCTTGGGTGCGTCCTTCTCGGCGGCTGCCCGCTGCGTCAGCTCGTCCTGTCCGGCGAGGGCAATGGCGACTCCGCCATGGCCATCCTCGGCCTGGCCATGGGCGCCGCCTTCTGCCACAACTTCGGCCTGGCCTCCAGCGCCAAGGGCGCCACGCCCGCCGGCCAGGCTGCCGTCATCATCGGCCTCGTGGTGGTCGTCGCCATCGCCTGTGCCAACAGCATCTGCAAGAAGAGGGCCTAGGGGAGAAGAACATGGAGACTTTGGATGCACGCGGGCTTTCCTGCCCGGAGCCGGTTGTCATGATGCGTCAGGCGCTCTTCGAGAAGCCCGCCTCCGCCCGCATGATCGTCGACGCCGTCGCCGCCCGCGAGAACGTCACCCGCTACGCCAAGAGCCAGGGCTATGACGTTACCGTCACCGAGGGCGACGGCGAGTGGACGCTCGACGTCACCCGCGCCTAGGACGGACTCAGCGCATGGCCAGGATAGCCACGTTCTTCTCGCACTTTGGGGCCGTGAGGTTCAGGCGGCTGTGCCAGGCCCGTGGCGTCGAGGTGGAGCTCATGCCCGTGCCCAGGTCCCTCTCAAGCAGTTGCGGGACCTGCGCCCGCTTTGAGGGGGACCCGCTCGCGCCGGGCGAGGGCTGGCCCGAGGAAGTCGAGCTCGTGGTGGAGGAGACCGGCTCCGCCACGCTACCCTATGAGGTGACCTGGCGCGCCGAGGGCGTGTAGCGCAGACAGACAAGTACCCAACGGGGCGTCCGTCCAGGTGGCGGGCGCCCCAACTAGAAGAGGGAGCAAGAGATGGACATGACGGGCGTGCGCCTGACCGAGCTGGTGGAGGCCGCGGGCTGCGCGGCAAAGATCGCGCCGGGCGCGCTGGCCAAGGTGCTGGGTGACCTCCCGCGCACGGAGGACCCCAACCTGCTCGTTGGCTTTGATGCCTCCGACGATGCGTGCGTCTACGACTTGGGGGACGGCCGCGGCTTGGTTCAGACCTGCGACTTCTTTCCGCCCATGGTGGACGACCCCTTCCTGTTTGGCCAGGTAGCCGCCGCAAACGCGCTCTCCGATGTCTATGCCATGGGAGGTGTGCCCAAGCTCGCGCTCAACCTCCTGTGCTTCCCCAACTGCCTGGGCATCGAGGTGGCGGGCCAGATCCTTGCCGGCGGCGCGGACCGCTGCCAGCTGGCGGGGTGCGTGGTGGCCGGCGGCCACTCCATCAACGACCACGAGCCCAAGTACGGTCTGTCGGTCACGGGCTTCGTCGAGCTCGACGGGCTTCTCGCCAACGCGGGTGCCAAGGTGGGAGACGCGCTGGTGCTCACCAAGGCGCTGGGCACGGGCGTCATCACCACGGCCTACAAGGGCGGTCTCCTTGACGAGGCTGGCGTGCGCGTGGCCACCGACTCCATGATCCGCCTGAACGACACGGTCGGCCGCGTGGGGGCCGACATCGTCCGCCATGCCTGCACCGACGTCACGGGCTTCTCGCTCATGGGCCACTCCTGCGAGATGGCCGAGGCCTCCGGCGTCACGCTCCAGATTGATGCCAACGCGGTGCCCACGCTGGACGGCGCGCGAGAGATGGCCCGCATGGGCATGCTGCCCGCGGGCGCCTACCGCAACCGCGACTTCTTTGGTCCTCGCGTGGACATGGGCGCCGACGTGCCGCTTGACCTGGCGGACGTCCTGTTTGACCCGCAGACCTCCGGTGGCCTGCTGGTGAGCGTGGACGCCGGTCAGGCCGACGTGCTTGCCTCCCGCCTGCGCGACGAGGGCCTGCCTGCCGCCGTCATCGGCCAGGTAGTCGAGCGTGGCGAGAAGAGCGTCGTGGTCTGGTAGCCCTTCTCCACGGCCGCGGTCGCCACTCGATGTGGCCCCCGAACTGGTTGCGATTGGTCCGAAGCCCGGTCCCGCCTTGAGGAGCCGGGCTTCGGGCCGTCTTCCACCCCTTCTTGCTAGACTACTTGCGAGACGCAACATGCCCGCCGCACCGGCGGGGCCGAATGGGGGACCAATGGCCCAGAACGCAAACGACCTTCCCGAGCAGGCGACGCTCTTTGGCGATGCCGCGCCCGCGACGCCCGCAAAGAGCCCGCGCGCCCGCGCCGCGGAGCTCAACCGCCTGCTCAACACCTATGCATACCAGTACTACGCCCTCGATGACCCGCAGGTCACGGACGCAGAGTTCGACCGCCTGCTCCGAGAGCTGCAGGCAATCGAGGAGCTCCACCCGGAGCTCGTGACGCCGGACTCCTACACGCAGCGCGTGGGCGGCTACGTCTCGGAGCGGTTCGAGCCCGTCCGCCACGCCCAGCGCATGTACTCCATCGACGACGCCATGAATTTCGAGGAGCTCGACGAGTGGCTCGCCCGCACCGACGAGGCGCTGGGGTCCACCTCGGAGCACCCTGTGGCCTACACCTGCGAGCTCAAGATCGACGGCCTGGGCGTGGCGCTCACCTACCGTGACGCTCAGTTCGTCCGTGCCGCCACGCGCGGAGACGGCACCACCGGAGAGAACGTCACCGCCAACGTCCTCACCATCGGTGACATCCCGCACGTCCTTGCGCAGGCGGGCCTTAAGCGCGTCGTTGATGGCGGCCTTGGCTACACCGTCGAGGTCCGTGGCGAGGTCTACATGCCCAAGCACAGCTTCGTCCGCCTGAACGAGGATGCCGACGACGCGGGCCGCGAGCCCTTCGCCAACCCCAGGAACGCCGCCGCGGGAAGCCTTCGCCAGAAGGACCCCAAGGTCACGGCCCACAGGGACCTCGAGACCTTCATCTACGCCGTCGCCGACGAGGCGCCCTTGGCCGTGACCACCCAGTGGCAGTTCCTCCAGTGGCTGCGCGACTGCGGCTTCAACGTCAACCCCAACGCCGCCCGCTGCACGAGCGCCCGCGAGGTTCACGAGTTCTGCGCCAACGCCCTGGCCCGCCGCGAGGACCTCGACTACGACATCGACGGCGTCGTGGTGAAGGTCGACTCCTTCGACGGCCAGGCCGCCCTGGGCTTCACCGCCCGCGCCCCGCGCTGGGCCATCGCCTTCAAGTTCCCGCCCGAGGAGAAGCGCACGGTCCTGCGCGAGATCCGCGTCCAGGTTGGCCGCACGGGCGTGCTCACCCCGGTCGCCGAGTTCGACCCGGTGCTGGTCGCTGGTTCCACCATCGCCCGCGCGACGCTGCACAACATCGACGAGGTGCGCCGCAAGAACGTCCGCGTGGGAGACACCATCGTCGTCCACAAGGCCGGTGACGTCATTCCCGAGGTCGTGGGGCCCGTACTGGAGCTGCGTCCGGAGGGCTCCGTGGAGTGGGACATGCCCGCAACCTGCCCGTCCTGCGGCTCTCCTGTCATTCGCGAAGAGGGCGAGGTCGCCTACCGCTGCGTCTCCATCGACTGCCCCGCTCAGGCAACCGAGCGCCTCATCCACTGGGGCAGCAGAAACGCCATGGACATCGACGGCCTTGGTGACGAGATCGTCTCGCGCATGGTCGAGCAGGGGCTTCTCACCGACGTGGCCGACTTCTACGACAAGCTCACCGAGGGGGCGCTCTCCGAGGTCTCCTGCGGACGTCAGACCGTCGATGGCGAGGACATCGTTGTTGGCAAGACCATCGCCGCCAAGGTGATGACGCAGGTCAACGAGTCGCGCGGCCGCGGCCTGGCGAGGGTCCTCTTTGGCCTGGGCATTCGCCACGTCGGCGCCAACGTGGCCCGCGCGCTGGCCGCGCACTTCCGCAGCATGCAGGCCCTCATGACCGCCGCGCCCGAGGACATCGCCGCAATCGACGGCGTCGGTCCCAAGATTGCCGCCTCGGTCCACGAGTTCTTTGCCGTGCAGAAGAACGTGGCCGTGGTGGAGCGCCTGCGCGAGGCGGGCGTTGTCCTCGAGGAGGAGGTCGAGGAGCCCGACGCTCCGCAGACCCTCGCGGGCCTCACCTTCGTGCTCACCGGCACGCTCCAGGGCTACAAGCGCTCCGAGGCCGCCAAGCTCCTTGAGGCCATGGGCGCCAAGTGCACCGGCTCGGTCTCAAAGAAGACGAGCTACGTCATTGCGGGAGAGGCCGCTGGCTCAAAGCTTTCCAAGGCCGAGCAGCTGGGCGTCCCCGTCCTTGACGAGGCCGCGCTGGAGCAGATCCTGTCCACTGGGCAGGTGCCCGCCCAGTAGGCCGGCCACCGCGCCGCCGCCCTGCGCGCCCGCACAAACAAGGCCCCCGGGCTTCTCCACAAGGCGCGTCGCCCTGCGAGAAGCCCGGGGGCCTCTTGTGCGTCTGCGGTCAGGCCGCTAGTTGACGCTCACGCCGCCGTCGACCTTGACGCAGGAACCCGTCATGAAGGACGCCTCGTCGCTGGCAACAAAGAGCACAGCCGCGGCGAGCTCCTCCGGCTTGCCCGTGCGGATGTCCTTGTCCAGGCCGGCCATGGCACGGCCCATGCCAAACTGGTTGATGCCGCTGCCGGACATCATGGAGCCGCTGATCTCGGTCTCGACGCCGCCGGGGCAGATGGCGTTGCAGCGAATGCCCTCGTGCGCGTACATGTAGCCGGTGTTCTCCGTCATGCCCACGAGGGCGTGCTTGGAGGCGGTGTAGGCCGCGCCGGCGCGGGCGCCGTTGGTGCCGCCGATAGAGGCCACGTTGACGATGTTTCCGCGGGTCTGCTGGCCGAGCATGACCTGGACGGCCTTGCGCATGGCAAACATGGGGCCCTTGACGTTGACGGCAAAGACCTGGTCCCAGCGCTCGTCGGAGATGTCGCCGATGGCCTCGAAGCCGTCCATGATTCCGGCGTTGTTGACAAGGACGTCCAGCTTGCCACACTTCTCCACGGCAAAGTCGATCATGCCCTCGTTGACCTCGCGGCTGCAGACGTCGCCCACGTAGGGGATGATCTTGCCGGGAAGCCCCTCGGACTCGACCTGACTCGCAAGCTCCTCGAGGCGCTCCGCGCGGCGCGCGACGGCCACGACGGTCGCGCCCTCCTTGGCAAAGTCGTACGCAATCTGGCGTCCCATGCCCGAGCTCGCGCCAGTGACGACGACGCTCTTTCCCTCAAACCTCATGTAATTCTCCTCTCTGGTCAAAACGCACTCCATGGCTCCAGATATCCCCGCCGTATCTGCGGGTTCTTTCCTGCCCCTCGGCCGGCGGCGGGCTTTCTGCTCCCAACGGCTCACATCCCCGCAAGGCCCTAAGGACCTGCATGCCTTGGCCACCGCCGGCAGCCGGTTTCTCAGCAAAGCTCTTTGCGCCGCAGGCGCGTAGCTTTGCGAGAAACCCGGCAGGCGGCGGTGGCCAAGGCTTCGTCTTCACGTCTTCTGCGTAACCCAAACTGGGATATGCGATTCCTGAATCTACAGTTCAGCCCATGGATGTGGAGACCAACAAGGCCATCGGCCGCTGTCTGCGCAACGTGCGCAAGGCCCGCGACCTGCACCAGCAGGACGTGGCAGCCGCCATGGGCCGTCCGCAGTCCTTTGTTTCCAAGCTCGAGAACGGGGAGCGAAAGCTCGTCCTCTCCGAGTTCTTTGCCTACGCCCGCGCCCTGGGCATGTCGGCCCAGGACCTTCTCGATGACGTTGAGGGCGCCCTCACCCTGCCGGACCAGTCGCCTGAGCCACTCTCTGGCGAGAAGGACCCAGGCCAGTAGCCCAATCCCAAAGCAAGAGGCCCCGGCCTGGCGTGTGTCCAGGTCGGGGCCTTTGTCAGTGCGTGTCTTACCGCCGTTGCAGGCTAGGCGAGGTCAAGCTCCATCAGGCGCGCGATGGTCACGATGTAGATCTTGAGCGCGCGCTTGAGATCTTCCTCGGAGACTCCCTCGTCCGGGCCGTGCTCCATGCCCACCCAGCTGGGTTCGTCCTCGTGCTCCTCGTGGGGGCCAAAGGCGCAGGCACGCTTGAAGTGGCGGGCGTAGGTGCCGCCACCGATGCAGAAGGCCTCGGCCTTCTTGCCTGTGTACTCGCCGTAGGTGTCAAGCAGGGTGCGAATCTCCGGGGAGGTCGGCTCAATGTAGAAGGGTACGGCGTCGCCCAGGCAGCGATAGGTGCAGGCGTGCTCGCCGGCAATCTGCGTCATGCGCTCGGTGATAGCCTCGCCGGTCGTGGTGGTGGGGTAGCGCGAGTCGATGGTCTGCACAAGGCGTCCGTCCTTGGTGCGGATGGTGCCCGCGATGCAGGTCAGGGGGCCAAACTTGTCGTCAGCGGAGGCAATGCCCGTGGCCTTTCCGCACGTGTCCTCGGTGAGAAGGGCCTGCAGCTCCAGGAAGCGGCGCTGCTCGGGGGTGCAGAGGCCCTCGACGCCAAGCAGGTAGCGGGCAAGGATGCCGATGGCGTTCACGGTGCCGGCCGGAAGCGACGCGTGGCCACCCTTGCCGTGCGCGCTCACGCGAACGAGGCCCTCGCCGGCCTCCTCGAGCGTGACGTCCTCCGCGGCGGGCAGCTCTGCGAGCTCGGCCCTGACTACTGCGCAGGCCAGGCCCGGGATGGCGTTGGCCACGGTGCCGCCGTCAAGCTCGACGAGCCTTCCGCCGGCAAGCGGCTCGGAGCAGAACTCGCCGTGGTAGACGCCCTTCTCGCCGCAGATGACCGGGAAGTCGGCGTCGGGAGAGAAGCAGAACGCAGGCTCGGGGTAGCGGTCAAGGTAGTAGGGCACGTCACCCATGCCCGTCTCCTCGTTGTTGCCGATGATGCAGCGGAGGGTGTAGGGGAGCTTCTCGCCCGTGGCCTCAACCTGGCGACGGAAGAAGTTGGCCGCATAGAGGGACAGGACGAAGGGGCCCTTGTCGTCAAGGACGCCGCGTCCGATGAGGTAGCCGTCCTTGCGGGTGACGTCGAGCGCGGGGAAGGTCCAGCCCAGGCCCAGCGGCACGATGTCGGTGTGGGCGATGGTGGCAATGTAGGCGTCGGACTTGCCCGGCACGTCGCCAAAGCCGATGTATCCGTCCAGGTCGGTGACCTCAAGGCCCAGGCGCGAGGCAATGCCCTCGGCTGTGACGAGCGCCTCGTTTGCCTTGGGGCCAAAGGGCTTGCCGGGCTCGGCCGCCTCGAGGTCCTCGACGGACTCGATCTTTACCAAGGACCGGATGTCCTCGACGACGTCCTCCCAGACCTCCTCGACATACTGGTCAACCTGCTGCTTTAGCTGCTCGTCAGCCATGCGCGTCCTCCTAGCGAATATCTGGTGATTGCAGACCTCGCCAATCTTACCGCGCGTCAACTACATATATAGCCACGCGAACCTGCTCCCATGGCTCCTTCTCGGGAGCCACCTGCAGCACGCGGCACTCAAAGGCGTCGCCATGCCCAAAGTACGCAAGCGTCGAGAAGAACTCGTTGATCTTAGCGGGGACGTAGCCGATCTTGATTCCCTCTATATAGAGGGCGACGGCCTCGTGGTCATGCGGATTGTCAAACTCCGGGACAAGATCCAGCTTGCACCCAGGGGCGAGCTTGGAGAGCACGAGGGCCCCGTCCCAGAACTGGAAGCCGGCAACATTGAACGTGACGAGGTGGCGCGAGGGCTCGTAGGACATGGGGGACCTGCCTTTCAACGACTACTTATCTATAGCAAGGACCCTAGTCCAGCCACCGGACACTAATAGAACGTCCAGCAAGGCGAGAAGTGCCTCCGATGGCGAGTTGTGAAGGAACCGTGAACCAGCCGATTCCCGCCCCGGCCCGTCGGGATGG
>CAJMPT010000015.1 GCA_905215465.1 uncultured bacterium
GGCTGCCCATGCGGCCGGTCTCGCCGGTGCAGAACGGCGGGAAGTTGTAGTGGTGGATGTAGCGCTTGCCGTCGACGGGCTCGATGGTGTCGAGGCGCTGCCACTCGTTGAGCATGCCCAGAGTGCAGACGGAGAGCACCTGGGTCTGGCCGCGCTGGAAGAGGCCAGAGCCGTGGACGCGCGGCAGGTAGTCGGGCTTGACCATAAGCGGGCGCACCTCGGTGGGGGTGCGGCCGTCGACGCGCTCGCCGGTCTCGACGACCATGAGGCGCATGGCGTGCTTCTCGAGGGCCTTGAGCTCGACGGGGATGGCGCGGCTCCACTGGGCCTGCTCCTCCTCGGTGAACTCGGCGCGGATGGACTCCTTCAGGGCCTCGACCTTGCCGATGCGGGAGAGCTTGTCGGCGTCCTTGAGGGCGGCCTCCATCTCGTCGTAGTGGGCGAAGATGCGGTCGTGGACCTCAGGCAGCGGCTCGTCCAGGACGTACTCGCGCTGCTGGATGGGGCCGTTGGCCTCCTCGACCTTGGCGAAGAACTTCTTCTCCTCCTCGCAGAAGGCGGCGATGGCCTCCTGGCCGAAGGACATGGCGGCGAGCATGTCCTCCTCGGAGATCTCGTCGGCGCCGGCCTCGAGCATGGAGATGAAGTCGGACGCGCCGCCGAGCTCGAGGTCGAGGTCGGAGTTGTCGCGCTCCTCGTAGGTGGGGTTCACGATGAACTCGCCGGTCTCGCGGTCGCGGCCGATGCGCACGCAGGCCAGCGGACCCTCGAAGGGCACGCCGCCGACGGTGAGGGCGGCGGAGGCGGCCATGACGCAGATGGTGTCGACGGGGTTGACCTGGTCGGCGACGAGCGTGGTGGCCACGACCTGAACCTCGTTGCGGAAGCCGGCCGGGAAGCTCGGGCGCAGCGGGCGGTCGATCATGCGGGCCGTGAGGGTGGCCTTCTCGGACGGACGCGCCTCGCGCTTGAGGTAGCCGCCGGGGATGCGGCCGACGGCGTACATCTTCTCGATGAAGTCGACCGTCAGGGGGAAGAAGTCGTAGTCCTTGCGCTCCTTGGAGACCACGGCGGTCAGAAGCACCGTGGAGTCGCCGCACTTGACCAGGACGGCGCCCGTGGCCTGCTTGGCGAGCTCGCCGGTCTCCAGGACGTAGTGCTTTCCGTAGAGGTCGAACTCGTGAGTTACCTTTGCCATGTCATTTCCCTTATCTCCGCCTGCCCCATTGCAGGCGGGCCATCTTGCGGGGCCCTTCCCCGCCGTGCCCGAGGGGCTTGTCCCCCCGAACACAACAAGGGGCGCCCGCAGGCGCCCCCGTTAAGACTCGCTCTGTGACTACTGGATGTTGTCGCGGATGCCGAGGCTCTTGATGAGGTTACGGTAGTTCTCGATGTCGTTCTTCTTGATGTAGGAGAGGAGACGACGACGCTTGCCGACGAGCATCAGAAGGCCACGACGGGTGTGGAAGTCCTTCTTGTGGGACTTCATGTGCTCGGTGAGCTCCTTGATGCGAGCGGACAGGATGGCGACCTGAACCTCGGCGGAACCGGAATCGTGCTCGTTCTTGCCGTACTGCTTGATGAGCTCGGCCTTCTGCTCCTTGGTGATCATGCTTGATCCACCTTTCCTGAGACTAGCCCCTAACCGGGTGTGCCGTCGGTGTGAACGGTCAACCAAGTACGGGGTGCATGCAAAACTTGATGAAGTCTACCACACGCATCCGTCGTGCACGACAAGAACACAAGCCCCTACACGCTGAGCGCAAACTCCATGGCCCGAAGGCGCGCCTCAAGGTGCGTGGCGCACCACACGTGGGCGCAGCCCAGAAGCCACGTGGCGCAGGCGTCGTCCACCGGGGCGCGCAGGAGCTCGTCGAAAGTGGAGGCCAGAAGCGCCCGCAGCCAGGCCACCTGGCTGGGGCTGGCCCGCTCGGCCCCAGCCACGTCCCGGGCGCAGCTCTCGCACAGAAGCCCGCCGGCCAGGGCCGAGAAGCGCGAGGGGGCCGGGTCGCCGCAGGCGCAGCAGCAGTCGAGCTCCGGCCGCCATCCGGCGTGGGCGCAGACCTTCATGGCAAAGGCGGCAACGGCAAGGTCGAGGTGCGCCTGGTCGGCCGCCTCCTCGCAGGCGAGAAGCGCACGCGAGCAGATGGCGTAGAGGAAGGGGTCCGGCGCGTCCTCGTAGCAGGTCAGACGGGCCACCTCGCAGACGGCCGACGCGGCGCTCACGCGGGCGAGGTCTCCGCGCAGGCCCGCGTGAGCGCCCACGAGCCCGGCCTCCGAGACCACGTCGAGGCTGCGCCCCCGGGCGATGAGGAAGTCGCACTCGCAGAAGAGCTCCACGCGGGCCGCCAGGCGGCCGCCGGGCTTGCGCGCGCCCTTGGCGACGCAGCGGAGCTGCCGTCCGTCCTGGGCAAGCAGCGTCAGGATGAGGTCCGTCTCGCCGAGCTTGGTGCGGTCGAGCACGAGGGCGCGCTCGTGGTATGTGCGGGCGCCCGCCATGCGCTACTCCTGCTCGCCGTAGCCCAGGCGCTGGATGATGTTGGCGTTTCTCCTCCACTGGGGCTCTACGCGCACGCGCAGCTCGAGAAAGACCTTGCAGCCCAGGAGCTTCTCGATGTCGTGGCGAGCCTCGGTGCCCACCTTCTTGATCATCTGGCCGCCGCACCCGACGACGATGCCCTTCTGGCCGTCGCGCTCCACCAGGATGGTCGCGCGGATGGAGGCGTGACCGTCGTCGGCGTACTCGATCTGGTCGCAGAGCACGCCCACGGAGTGCGGGAGCTCCTGGCGCAGGTTGAGGAAGAGCTTCTCGCGGACGAACTCAGCCACAAGGTCCTCGTCGGTGGTGTCGGTGTCCATGTCGTCGGGAAACCACTTGGGGCCCTCGGGCAGGTGGGCCGAGACCAGCTGGAGGAAGGCGTCCACGTTGAAGCCCTCCTTGGCCGAGATCACGAGCTCGTCGTCAAAGGTGGCCAGGGCACGGGCGGCCTCGAGCTGCTCGGTCACCTTCTGCGGACCGGCGATGTCGGCCTTGGTGAGTACCAGGAGCTTGTAGTCGGCGTCGGCCTTGGCCACGTGGTTGGCCACCCAGGCGTCGCCCGTGCCCACCGGCTTGGTGGCGTCCACCAGGAAGGCAACCACGTCGGCGTCGGCGAGCTCGGCCAGCGCGGCCTTGTTGAGCTCGCTTCCCAGGGCGTCCTTGGGCTTGTGGAGGCCCGGCGTGTCGATGATGACGAGCTGGCTCGCCTCAGTGTTGACGACGGCGCGCATGCGACGGCGCGTGGTCTGGGCAACGGGGCTCGTGATGGCGATCTTCTCGCCCATGCAGGCGTTCACGAGGGTGGACTTGCCCGCGTTGGGACGTCCGACGAGGGCGACGAATCCGCTCCTGAAGGCGGCGTTGGAGTCAGTCATGAAAAACCTTCCTAAAAGCGAGTCTTCCGGGTCCAAGCCCGGGGTGTTGCCGTACTGGGTCGGAAGCGCGCACGGTCCCGACTACGCTAGAGCTTGGCGAGAAGGGCGTTGGCAAAGACCGCCAGGCCAGTCAAGGCCACCATGAGCGAGAGCACCCAGACGGCGGCCGCGGCGATGTCCTTGGCGCGGCCGGCGAGCGGGTGGAACTCGGGCGAGACGAGGTCGACCACGGTCTCGATGGCGGTGTTCACCAGCTCGGCGGAGATGACCACGCCGCAGCAGAGGAAGATGATTCCCCAGCTCACAAGGTCAATCTGCAGGACGAGCCCCGCCACCACGGCAAGGGCGCCGCCGCAGAGCATGACCTTGATGTTCCTCTCGCTGCGCACGGCAAAGCGAAGGCCCTGCACGGCAAAGAGAAAGCTCTTGAGGAAGCTCGGGTGGTCGGAGTCAGACCCCGGAATCATCAGTCCACCTCCGTGCGGTGCCTCGTGATGACCACGTGACCGAGGGTTCCATCGGTGGGCATGGCCGAGAGGATCTTGTCCTCCAGGGCCTCCATGGCAACGGCCTCCTCCTCGACCAGGTGGTCGTGGCCCAGCAGGTGGAGCGTGCCATGGACGAGCAGCAGCCGGCACTCGTCGGCCGCCGTGGTGCGGAAGCGCTCCGCCTGGGCCGCGATGTAGGCGGGCGCCAAGACAATGTCTCCGAGCTCGCAGGGCTCGCCGGGCGCGAGGTCCGGGTCGTCGGGGTGCTCGCACTCGAGGCTCACGACGTCCGTGGGGGCGTCCACGTCGCGCCACTCGGCGTTGACCTCGCGGATGCGCTCGTCGGAGACGACGGAGACCGAGACCAGGCACGGCCGCTCCACGCACTCGTGCGCCAGGACGGCGTCGATGCACGCGGAGACCTGCTCGTCTGCCAGCGGGAAGTCAAGGCCGTCCTCGTTGGTGATGTCGTACTCGTTGTTCATGCCGGTCCTCCTTGTGCCCTAGGCCACGCCCGCGCGGTCGTAGGCGTCCACGATGCGCGCGACCAGGGTGTGCCTCACGATGTCGTTGCGGTCGAGCTCGACGAAGGAGATGTCGTCCACGTCGGCGAGTACGCGGCGGGCCGAGTCCAGGCCGGAGGACCCGCGCAGGTCCCGCTGCGAGGCGTCGCCGGTCACCACGAACTTGGAGCCAAAGCCCAGGCGCGTGAGAAACATCTTCATCTGCTCGGGGGTGGTGTTCTGAGCCTCGTCAAGGATGACGAAGGCGTCGTTCAGGGTGCGGCCGCGCATGAACGCCAGCGGCGCGATCTCGATGACGCCCTGCTCGATGAGGGCGTTTCCGCGCTCCATGTCGGTCATGTCAAACAGGGCGTCGTAGAGCGGGCGCACGTAGGGGTCGAGCTTCTCCTGGAGCGTGCCGGGGAGAAACCCAAGGGACTCCCCTGCCTCCACCACGGGGCGGGTAAGCACGATGCGCCCGACCTCCTTGCGCTTGAGCGCCGCCACGGCCATGGCCATGGCGAGGTAGGTCTTGCCCGTGCCCGCAGGGCCGATGCCGAAGGTGATGGTGCTCCTGCGAATGGCGTCAATGTAGCGCTTCTGGCCCGCGGTCTTGGGCCTCAGGGCCCGTCCGCGGTAGGTGAGCAGGATGTCGTCGGAGAGGAGGTCGGCCCGCTGGGCGCCATGGCAGACCTGGTCCACCAGGAGGTCGACGTCGGACGCCTGGGGACACTCCCCCGCCTCGACGAGCCTGATGAGGCGCGAGAAGACCTGCGTCACGAGGTCGACCTGCTCGGCCGAGCCCGAGACCAGCACCTGGTTTCCACGCACGGAGACGAGCGCCTCGAATGCGGCCTCGATCCGGCGCAGGTTGGCGTCGGCGGGCCCCATGAGGCGCGTGGGGTCTATGGAGTCGGGAATGCTGAGTCTGATGCTCGTGGGCTGCATGTTCCTCCATGGTCAGATGGCGCCGGCGCGACCCGGCAGCTTCGCTAGGACTCGATGATAGCCGCAAACGCGGCCCCGGTCACCTCGGGACGCCGACGAGCGTGCCGTCGGCGGCCACCTCCGTGAGGCGGACCGGAAGGAGCGTGTCCAGGGGGACGTCTGCGGGGACGCGCACGTCAAAGAGGCCGCCAGAGACGCCGCAACCGGGATACTGCACCACCACGAGGTCGTCGGTGCCCACGCGGGTGGCCGCCTCCTCGCGGCGCATCCTCGCGGCAAGCTCACGCATGTGCGAGCCGCGCTCGGCCATGACGTGGGGGTCCACCTGGTCGGGGAAGGTCGCCGCAGGCGTCCCGGGCCGCTTGGAGTAGCGGAAGACGTGCATCTTGGCAAAGCGCATCTGCTCGCAGAAGGCCAGCGAGTCCGCAAAGTCCTCGTCCGTCTCGCCGGGGAAACCCACGATGAGGTCGGTGCCCAGCGCGAGGCCGGGGACCTTGGAGCGGGCCTCGTCAACCACGCGGGCAAAGAGGTCCGTGCGGTAGACGCGGGCCATGCGGCGCAGGGTGCGGTCGCATCCGGACTGAAGGCACACGTGCAGGAAGGGAGCCACGCGCTCGCCCGCCTGCGCCATGACGTCGCAGAGCTCGGGCGTGACGTCGGGGGGCTCTATGGACGAGAGGCGCACGCGCTCCACGTCGGTCTTACCCATGATGAGGTCGAGAAGCCCGGGCAGGCACAGCTCGCGCCCGTCCGCGCCCTCGTGGCGGTAGCTTCCCAGGTTGATGCCCGTGAGGACCACCTCGTGGGCGCCCCTGGCCTGGGCCGTGCGGATGCCCGCGAGCACCTCCTCGGGAGGCAGTGAGCGACCGCGGCCGCGCGCCTTCCACACGATGCAGTACGTGCAGCGGTTGTCGCAACCGTCCTGGATCTTGACCCCGGGGCGCGTGCGGCCGGTGGGCGTGGGGGTGGCCACGAGGGACCCCTCGTCGGTGACCGAGCCCGCCACCAGCCCCAACAGGTCGAGCACGCGCGCGGCCACGCGGGACTTGTCGGCCTCCACGACCACGTTGGGCGCAAGCTCGGAGAGCTCCGTCGAGAAGAGCGAGGCCACACAGCCCGTGGCCACCACGGCGGGCGCCTTGGGCATGGCAGCCGCGCGACGGACGGCCTTCCTGGTCTTTGCCTCGGCCTCGCCCGTGACGGCGCAGGTGTTGACCACGATGGCGTCGGCCTCGGCCTCCCCCACCAGGCAGGCCCCCGCGCCCTCAAGCTCGGAGGCCATGAGGTCGAGCTCCACGCGGTTCACGCGGCAGCCCAGGTTGAGCAGGCAGACGCCGGGGCGCCCGCCCGCGGCGGCGCCGGACGTCACTTACGCTTCCCCTTGCCCTTGAACGGGTTCTTGGGCGCGTGCCACTTCTCGGACGAGAAGTGCTCGGCGACCTCCTCCTCGATCTGGTCCTTTATCTTGGAGGCCGCGCCCTTCTCGGCGTCCGCGGCCGCGGGCTCGTCGCCCCTCTCGGCGTCGGAGCCATCGCCGCCGTCGGCCATGGTGCGCTCGGCCACGAGGGCGGCCACCTCGAGCAGCTGCCTCTTGGTGAGGTCGGTGGGCGTCCTCACCTGGACCACGGCCACGAGGTTGCCGCGGGCGATCATGCCCACGCGCGGCATGCCGCGGCGCTCGACGATGATCTGCTGGCCAAACTGGCAGCCTGCGGGTACCTCCACGGTAACGCGCTCGCCCTCCATGATGCCGTCCATATGGACCGTGGTGCCCAGGATGGCCTCGAGGGCGTCGACCTCGACGGTGCAGTACAGGTCGTCTCCCTGGCGCTCGAAGCGCTCGTCAGGAAGGACCTCGACGGAGACCACGAGGTTGCCGGAGGCGTCACCCCTCATGCCGGCCTCGCCCTTGCCCTCGACGGTGAGCGTCTGGCCGGAGTGAATGCCGGCCGGCACCTGAACCTCGACCTTCTCGCGGGAGGGGGTGCGGCCCTGGCCGTCGCAGGTCTCGCAGGGCTTGTCGACGACCTTGCCGCTGCCGTGGCAGACCGGGCAGGTGGACTGGGACTGCATCTGGCCGAAGATGGTGCGTTGGACCTCGACCACGCGACCGGAGCCGTGGCAGCGATCGCAGGTCTTGGCGTGGCCGCCCTCGGCGACACCGGTGCCGCCGCAGTCGTCGCAGGGGGCAAGGCGCTCGTACGAGATGGTCTTCTTGCATCCGGCGGCGGCTTCCGCGAGGGTAATCCTCAGGTGGATGCCCATGTCGCGACCACGAGTGCGGGCCTGCGCGCCGCCGCGGCCCTGGCCGCCGAAGAAGGAGTCGAAGATGTCGCCAAAGCCAAAGCCGCCGCCACCGAAGATGTCGGAGACGTCAACGTAGTCCGAGCCAAAGCCGGAGGGGCCGTTGGGGTCGCCGTAGCGGTCGTAGTTGGCGCGCTTCTGGTCGTCGGAAAGGACCGTGTAGGCCTCGTTGACCTCCTTGAAGCGCTCCTCGGCGTCCGGGGCGTCAGAGACGTCCGGGTGAAGCTTGCGGGCAAGCTTCAGAAAAGCGCGCTTGATGGTCTTTGCGTCCGCGTCGTGGTCGACGCCGAGCACCTCGTAGTAGTCCTTCTTCGGTTCCAATCTGACCTATCTCCCACAAAGCCAAGAATACGTTCAGTTACCCAACACCTGATACCCAAAAAGCCGGGGGCACGAAGGCCCCCGACAAGGATTCACGCGCATGAAATCTTATCAGCTGGCACCCGCGCGCGCCTAGTAGCCGCGCCCCATGTACCCCACGCGGCCGAGCCCGGCCGTGCACGAGAGCATGAACGTGAGGAAGATCGCGATGGTGAGGCCCTGGCTCGCGCCGTTGCCCAGCGCCATGCCCGCATTTCTCCACCAGCGGCCGCTGAACTTGACGCCGCCGCGCACGACCATGACCACACCGGCCACAATCAGGCAGGCGATGAACAGCGAGAAGGACCCGAGGGTGCTCGTGAGCAGGCCAAAGAAGACGAAGGGCAGGGCAAAGCCGATGAGGGCGAAGCCATTTGCCTGAGAGGGCGCCAGGCGCTCCTCGGGCACGCA
Source organism: uncultured bacterium (assembly GCA_905215465.1). GTDB lineage: Bacteria > Actinomycetota > Coriobacteriia > Coriobacteriales > Atopobiaceae > Paratractidigestivibacter. The sequence goes on from CAJMPT010000015.1 coordinate 8,429, forward strand.
GACGCGGCAGACGAAGTCACCGGCCGCCTCGCCGTTGGTGCCCGCGTTGCCCATGCCGGGAACGCGGACCTCGTCGCCGTCGTGGGAGCCGGCAGGCACGTCCACGATGACCTCGGAGGCCGTGAGGGTGCGCCCGGTGCCGCCGCAGACGTCGCACGGGTCGGCCACCACGCGACCGGTGCCCTCGCACTCGGGGCACTCCATCTCCATGACGCCGATGCCAAAGATCGAGCCCAGGTCGACGGAGATGTGTCCGCGGCCGCCGCAGGTGGGGCAGGTCTCGGAGTGCTCGGCCTCGACCGATCCGGTGCCGTGGCAGTGGTCGCAGGCGGCGTAGCGCTGGTAGGTCACGCCGCGGCGCACGCCCTGCGCGGCCTTATCGGCGCCGATGGTGACGTCAATGACCACGTCAGCGCCCTGACGGGGGCGATAGGCCCTGGACTGCCTTCGGGTGGATGCGCCAAACGGGCCCCAGGAGAAGGGGCCGCCGCCAAAGGGGTCGCCGTAGCCGCCACGAGTGGCCTGGCCAGGATAGCCGCCGGCGAAGGGCGCCCCGGAGCGCATGGCGTCGTAGCGGCGGCGCTTCTCGTCGTCGGAGAGCACGGCGTAGGCCTCCGAGACCTCCTTGAAGCGCTCCTCGGCGTCGGGCTCCTTGTTCACGTCGGGGTGGAGCTTGCGCGCCTTCTGCTGGAAGGCCTTGCGGATCTCCTCCGTGGAGGCGTCCTTGTCCACGCCCAGGATGGCGTAGTAGTCCTTGTCGTTCATGGATGCCATGTGGCTGGTACCTTTGCTCGAATCTAAACGGAAAGCCGAAGGGACGGGTCCCGCCGGCACGTGCCTTGAATTATATCCGTCCGGGGCGCGGCCTAAACCGAGCCGGAAGCGGGCCTACTCGGCCACGACCACCTGGCGGTAGGAGATACCGCAGCGGTCCAGGATGGAGCGGGAGACCACGCCGTCCTCGGTGTCGTGGTACTTGTCGTCGAGGTAGACGACCTCGCCAATGCCCGCCTGCACCAAGGTCTTGGCGCACTCGTGGCAGGGGAAGAGCGTGACGTAGACCGTGGCGCCCGCCATGTCCTTGAGCGAGCCACGGTAGTTGAGGATGGCGTTGGCCTCGGCGTGGATGACGTAGTTGTGCTTGTCGGACAGAGGGTCGCCCGTGGACTCCCAGGGAAAGGCGTCGTCGTCGATGCCGGCCGGGGTGCCGTTGTAGCCCACGGAGAGAATGCGGTGGTTCGTGTCGGCGATGCAGGCGCCCACCTGCGTGTTGGGGTCCTTGCTACGGAGCTTGGCCGCAATGGCCACCCTCATGAAGAACTCGTCCCAGCTGATGACGTCGTCGCGCTTTCCGGGCATTGCCTCTCCCCTCCTGGGTCTGGTCTGTCAGTGGCAAGGATGCCACAAGAGCGCCTGGCGGGCGGGCGTCAGCCGCCGCAACCCACGGATACCACCTCGCCGGGAGCGAGGGCCCAGAGCCGCTCGTAGAGCTCGTTGCCCAGAAGCCAGCCAGACTCCGTGGGAGCGAGCCTCCCCTCCCTGGAAGCGAGAAGCCCATCGGCGAGAAGCCCCTCCAGGCAGGCGTCCATCGCGCCCTTGGGGAGGGCCTCGCGGGCATGGTTCACAAGGCCGGGGTCGAGTCCCACCACAAGGCGGGCGCCCAGCATGAGGTCCTCCGCGGCGGCCTGTGCCTCGTCAAGGAACTCCAGCGAGAAGGGCTGGCTGGCAAGCGAGGGGCTCTCAGCGAGGGCGGCCCTGCCGGAGATCATGGTCAGGCGGACCCGGACGGTTCCGGAGGGCGGCTGTGGGAGCTGACTGGCCAATGTGCGAAGTCTCAAGTATCCCTTGAGGGTGAGCATACTTGAGGCTTGAGTCCCAAGTCCAAGGTAGGGTTGACCCGTCCAGTAGGCAATGTTGTGACGGCACTCCCTGCCAGCCATTGCGTAGCTGGCAACCTCGTAGCGATGGAAACCACAGCCCTCAAGTGCAAGTTGAGCCTGCGTCATTCGAGCTGCCTGGACCTCCTCGGAGTTCCAGGGGCAAGGGTCATTTTCGTAGCGACGGTCAAGGGCCGTACCCTCCTCGATCATGAGGGGGTAGACGCTCACGTGGCCCATGCCGAGGGCAAGGGCAGCCTCGAGCGTCTGCGCCCAGGAGGCGCTGGTCTGCCCCGGCGTGGCGCACATGAGGTCGCAGGAGACGTCCAGACCCGAGGCCACCGCGGCCCCCACGCGCTCGCGCGCGCACGTGGCGTCGTGCAGGCGCCCCAGCTCCACGAGCTCGGCGTCGTCAAGGCTCTGGACGCCGAGGGAGAGGCGCGTGACCCCGGCGCGGACGAGTCCGCCCAATAGGTCATCCGTCAGGGAGTCCGGGTTTGCCTCGCAGGTGAGCTCGGAGACACCCAGCCCCGCCACGCGACCTACCAAGGGCGGGAGGTCCTCTCCCAAAAGGCTCGGGGTGCCGCCGCCCACGTAGGCGGTCTCCACGCCCTCCAGAAGCCCCAGGCCCTCGGCCTCGTCAATCTGGACGTCGAGGCCGCGGGCGTAGGCACCCATGATCGGGTCTTCTGCCCGGGTGTCCCACGAGGCAAAGTCGCAGTAGGCGCACTTGCGGGCGCAGAAGGGGACGTGCAGGTAGAGTGAGTGGGCGGACGCGGCCCCCAGGCGCGCGCCCCAGCCCGAGTCACTCATGCTCGGAGGCGGCGTCCGCCTCGGCCATGGCCTGGCGCAGCTCGGCCGTCACGCCGAGGAACTCCTCGAGCGTGGAGCACTCGTTGGCGCGCCCGCGCCAGAACGCCGCCTCGGGCATCCCGCGCAGGTACCAGGTGGCAAGGCTGCGGCCGCGCTTGAGGTGGGCGCCTGTGGCCGCAAGCAGGCGCATGTGGCACTCGAAGGCGTCCACGCGCCTCACCAGGCTCACCGGCTCGGGCTCTTGTCCGCCAAGCAGAGCCTTGGCTTGCGAAAAGATCCACGGGTTGCCGTAGCTCCCGCGCGCCACCATGATGGCCGTGACACCGGTCTCGGAGAGCATCCGCGCAGCCTCATAGGCGTCGCGCACGTCTCCCGAGCCGATGACCGGGACGTCGACGGCCTCAACGACCCTGCGTACCACGTCCCATTCGGCCTGGCCGTGGTAGAACTGCGTGGCGTAGCGGCCATGCACGGCCACGGCCTGGGCGCCGGCGTCAGCCATCCGGCGCGCGAACTCGGGCGCCACCTCGGCCCCGTCTCGACGGCCGCGGCGAATCTTGACCGTCACGGGCACGTCGACGGCGCCAACGCAAGCCTCCACCAGCGACGCCGCGAGCTCCGGCTCCTCCATGAGGGCCGCCCCCTCGCCCTTCTTGGTGACCTTGGGCACGGGGCAGGCCATGTTGATGTCGATGAGCACGAGCCTCTTGCCCAAGCGGTCGGCCACGCCGGCCGCTGCCTCGGCAAAGAGCTCGGGCTTGGTGCCAAAGAGCTGAACGGCAAGGTCAGGCTCCCCAGGGGCCGTGTCCACGAGCTCCCAGGTCTTCTCGCCGCCGTAGTGAAGTCCCGCGCACGAGACCATCTCGGAGTAGGCGAGGTCTGCGCCGCCCGCACGGGCCATCATGCGATAGGCGGAGTCCGTCACGCCAGCCATGGGCGCCATGAGCAGCGGGTTTGTGGCAAGGCGCTCGGCCAGTGGGAGGTCGCTCCGGGCACCGGCAAAGGGCGAGAGGCCCCCGCAAAGGCCGACGCCCGGGCCAAGGGCGGCCAGGACGTCGGCTGGGGACTGCATCTGCGTGGACGCCATCACTCGTCGTCCACCTTGAGCACAGCGAGAAACGCCTCCTGCGGCACCTCTACGCTGCCGATCTGCTTCATGCGTTTCTTGCCTTCCTTCTGCTTCTCGAGCAGCTTGCGCTTGCGGGAGATGTCTCCGCCGTAGCACTTGGCAAGGACGTCCTTGCGGCGGGCGCGCACGGTGGAGCGGCTGATGATCTTGTTGCCGATGGCTCCCTGGATGGGCACCTCGAAGAGTTGCTGGGGGATGATCTCCTTCAGCTTGTCGCAGAGGCCCCGGGCAAGCGAGTAGGCCTTGTCCTTGTGGACGATGAACGAGAGGGCGTCCACCTCGTCTCCGGCAAGCAGGATGTCGAGCTTGACCAGCTCGGAGGTACGGTACTCGTTGAACTCGTAGTCGAGCGAGGCGTAGCCCTTGGTGCGGCTCTTGAGCTGGTCGAAGAAGTCGAGGATGAGCTCCGCAAGGGGGATGTCGAAGTGCATCTCGACGGACTTCTCCGTGAGGTAGACCATGTCCTGCGTGATGCCGCGGTGCTCGATGGCAAGCTGCATTACGGCGCCCGTGTACTCGGGCGGCACGATGATCTTGGCCTTGAGGTAGGGCTCCTCGATGTGGTCGATGCGCGTGACGTCGGGCAGGTCCTGTGGGCTCCTGACCTCGATCATGGTGCCGTCGGTCTTGTAGACGTGGTAGTCCACGGACGGGCTCGTGGCAATGAGCGAGAGGTTGAACTCGCGCTCCAGGCGCTCCTTGACCACCTCCATGTGGAGAAGGCCGAGGAAGCCCACGCGGAAGCCAAAGCCCAGGGCCACGGAGGTCTCGGGCTCCCAGGTAAGGGACGGGTCGTTGACGTGGAGCTTGTCCAGGGCGTCGCGGAGGTTCTCGTAGTCCTTGTTGTCCACCGGGAAGAGACCAGTGAAGACCATGGGCTTGGCCTCGCGGTAGCCCGGCAGGGGCTCTGCCGTGGGGCGCTCTGCCAGGGTGAGGGTGTCTCCCACGCGCACGGCGTCGGGGTCCTTGAGGCCCGTGACCACGTAGCCGACCTCGCCGACGCCCAGCTCGTCCACCGGCTGCTCGGCCGGGCGCTTGACGCCGACGCCGTCAACCAGGAAGTCGATTCCGGACTGCATCATGAGCAGCGTCTGGCCCTTGCGGATGGAGCCGTCAAAGACGCGCACCGTGGCCACGACGCCGCGGTACTCGTCAAAGTAGGAGTCCAGAATGAGGGCCTTGAGCGGGGCCTTTGCGTCTCCCTTGGGGGGAGAGACGAGGAAGACGATGGCTTCCAGGAGGTCATGGATGCCCTCGCCCGTCTTGCCCGAGACGCACACGGCGTCGTCGGCCGGGATGGCCAGGTCCTCCTCGATCTCCTCCTTGACCTCGTCGGAGTGGGCGCTCGGAAGGTCGATCTTGTTGATGGCCGGGACGATGTCCAGGTTGGCGTTCATGGCCAGGTTGGCGTTGGAGACCGTCTGCGCCTCCACGCCCTGGGTGGCGTCCACGACAAGGACCGCGCCCTCGCACGCGGCCAGGGAGCGGGAGACCTCGTAGGTGAAGTCCACGTGTCCCGGGGTGTCGATGAGGTTGAACTGGTAGGTCTGGCCGTCATCGGCGTCATACATCACCCGCACGGCGTTGGACTTGATCGTGATGCCGCGCTCGCGCTCGATGTCCATGGTGTCAAGGAGCTGGGACTCCATGTCCCTCTCCTGCACCGTGTGCGTGAGCTCGAGGATGCGGTCAGAGATGGTCGACTTGCCGTGGTCGATGTGCGCAACGATCGAGAAGTTGCGGATATGTGAGGTATCGTTAGTAGACATAAGGTGAATGATAGCGAACTCGAAGCCTTCATGCTATACTCGCGAAGTTGACCTCGCCGTGTCTCAGCACAGAGGCCTCAGATATTAGAAACCGAAAGGAACTGCACGTGGCTAACATCAAGTCTCAGAAGAAGCGCATCATCACCGCTGAGAAGGCGCGCCAGCGCAACAAGGCCGTCCGCTCCGAGCTCAAGACCGCCGTCAAGGCCGTCCGCGCCGCCGTTGAGGCCAATGACGTCGAGGCCGCGCAGGCTGCTGCCAACAAGGCCGGCCGTCTGCTCGACAAGGCTGCCTCCAAGGGCATCATCCACAAGAACCAGGCTGCCCAGCGCAAGTCTGGCGCCCAGAAGCTCGTCAACTCCATCAAGTAGCTTCTGCCACAACGTGGCTTATTGGGACTCCGGCTCCGGCCGGGGTCCCTTTTTATTGTCCAGGCGAGAAGTGCAGACTGGCGGGACGCACTTCTCGCCAGGGCCTTGCAGGCCTTGGGCTTGGGCTCGCCGGCTAGCGGATGCCGCAGATGTGGGCCACGAGTACGGACATGGTGGCGTCCCCGTCGGCACCGGTCTTGAGGGCGCGGTCCGCGCGGGCGCACTCCACCAGGAGGCTCTCAAGCTCGCCATCCGCAAAGCGGGCGGCGTTCCGCGCGTGGCTGCGGACCTGCCAGCCCTGCTTGCCCAAAGCCGACGCAATGCCGCCGGCGTCTCCCCGGGCAACCATGGCCTTGGCACAGATGAGCTCGCGGACGCGACCAGTGATGAGCGCAAGCAGGCCAATGGCGGAGTTGCCACGCAAGAGGGCAAGAAGCTCAAAGGACCGGCGAGCGTCCCTCTCCGCGATGCGGTCGAGAAACTCCCACGGCTTGACCTCGGCCGTCCTTGCAACGTTGCGCTCCACGAAGTCGCGAGTCAGCTGCCCTTGGCCGCCGAGAAGTGCCGCGAGGGCCGCAAGCTGGTTGTCGATCATGGTGGTGGAGTCGCCCACACGGCTCACGAGCTCCGCGATGGCATCGACGTCGATCCCCACGCCATGGGACGCCGCAAGTCTCCGCACGTAGTCGGTGAGGTCCTTCCGGCTGGGCGCCCCGCACTCGATGACCGAACGGTTGCCGACCTTGGCCACCGCCTTGTAGAGGCGAGTGGACTTGGCGAGCTTCTCCGCCACCATCAGGAGCGTGCAGCTCTCGTTGGGCGCCTTGAGGTACTCGATGATGGCCTCGGAGACGGGCTTGGGGAGCTTCTCGGCGCTCTCCACAATGACGACGCGCAGGTCGCCGCCCATGGGGAGCGTGTTGAGCGACGACAGCACGGTCACGGGCTCCAGATCCGCGGAGGCAGAGATCTCCTCGAGGTTGAAGTCGGCGAAGGGCCCGTCCACACGGGCGCGCAGCCTGGTTACCGTCTGCTTCCTCTTGAGCTCGTCCGGACCCACCACCAGGTAGGCCGGAAGCAGATTGTTAGAACCGGCCATGTTTGCTCCCTTCGCCTCGAACATCTCACTTTGCCACAAACAACGCCCCGGCGCACGGGCGGGTCACGCGGCCGGCCACGCCGCCGTGACGCGAGGACCCGCCTTGCCCGGCTCGATGGTCACGTCTCCGGCGTCGATGGTGCACAGGAAGAGCGAGCCCGCACTCTCGAGGACGTCCACGCATTCCTGCCGCGGATGGCCGTAGCGGTTGTTGAGCCCGGCGCTGGCAACGGAGACCTCGGGCCTCAGGGCCTCGGCCTCACTCTGGTCAAGCGATATGGCCGAGCCGTGATGGCCCACCTTGAGAAAGTCCACGTCTCCCACGTCCCCGCGCTCGAGCTCGGAGGCGAGCTCGTCCTTCTCGCCGTCTCCGGTGAGGAGGCCGGAAAGGGCGCGCCCACCGTCCTCGTAGGTAAGGAGCAGCTGCACCGAGTCCGCGTTCTGTGAGCCGTCGGAGGGTCCCGTCGGCGAGACCACCGTCAGCGAGAAGCGCCCGACGCGCAGGACGTCGCCACGGGACACCTCGTTGACCGAGCCTGGCCCGAGGGCGGAGACCTCCTCGGAGAACTCCGCAGGCAGCACTTTGGAGACTCCCTCACCTAGCAGGAGCTGACCTCCGGAGAGGGTCGGTCCCAGAACCGAAAGCCCGCCGTAGTGATCATCGTGAAGGTGCGTGACGAGAACGGCATCCAGGTGAAGGACCCCGTTTCTTGCAAGCGCCTCCCCCACGGCGTCTCCGGGGCCCGCGTCCACCAGAAGCGCCTCCCCGCCGTCCTGTATGAGGATGGAATCCCCCTGACCCACGTCAAGAACGCAGACCCGCGGCGGGGCCAACCACCGCAGCCGAAAGAGGATCATGACCGCGATGGCCAGCGTCGCAAGCGCTCCCCCGGCAATGAGACGCCCATTGGGGCGTGGCCACCAGACGAGGAGGACTACAGCACCCGCGATGGTTGCCAAGAGCGACGGGCCCACGTCGACCGAGGCCGGCACCGAGGCGAGGCTAAGGGACGAGAGCAGCCGCACGCCCTCGAGGAACGGTGCGGCCACAAGCCCGGCAGCTTGGACGGCCGTCTGCGCAAGACAAGGGACGGGCGAGACGAGGGCGCAGCCCAGGCCAAGCGGCATGAGGACGGCAAAGGCAGGTCCCGCCAGGAGGTTTGCCACGGGAGCCACCAGCGAGACACTGCCAAAGGACGAGGCGCTTATCGCAAAGGCGGCAATCTGACAGACAAGGCACACGGCCAGGGCGTCCAGGCAGCCTCGCCCTGCCTTACGGAGTCTGCCCGCACCATCCGCAACCACCCGAGGCACGCGGCCAGCGCCAGGCCCATGGCCAAGGACGGCCAAGGGAGAAGCAAGCTCGCCCAGGGAAAACCGCGCGTACGGGCAGAAGAGGCCTATGGCCACAACGCTGGATACCGAAAGCAAAAAGCCCAGCTGACCCGAAAGGCTCGGGTCGAGAAGCGCCATCCCAAGGCCCACGAGGCTCGCAGAGGAGAGCTGGTGTCCGCGCCGGCCCGCCAGGGCCACCGCCTGCGACACGCACGCCATCGCCCAGGCCCTCACCGCCGAGACGGGCATGCCACAGAGGACCACGAATGCACCCGTGGATAGCATGGTCAGAAGGGCGCGTAGGCGAGGCCTCAGTCCCACGGCCTCAAGGACGGCTGCCACGCACGATGCAACGAGCGCCAGGTGAGATCCAGACACCGCCGCCATGTGTGAGATGCCCACGCGCGAGAAAACATCCGCAAGCCCACGCCCCCGCATGGGCGCGGCATACCCGCAGACGCAAGCTGCAAGCAGCGCACCCTCGTCCGTCTCGCGCGGCTCCAGAGCTTCAAGGACGCCCCACCTGATGCTTCTGGCCAGAAGCGGCACCCCCTCGGGGCCCTCTCGCCCGAGTTCGGAGACCACCCGCACGGAGCCGGAGACCCCCTGAGCGGCCGAGCTTCTCCCCCACTCGTCGTCCGCGTTTGGCGAGAAGCGCCCCACGCAGCGAAGGCGATCCCCCAGCAGAAGCTCCTCCTCACTGGAGAGCCAGACGCAGCCGGAAAGGTCCCCAGACGTGGCCCGTGCGCGGCCCCTCCAGCCGCCCGTCTTGATGGGCGTCATGTCCCCCACGAGCTCAAGCTCCCATTCTAAGACCGACGAGGACGCCAGAGCACTGGCGACCCTCTCCACCTCAAGGCGGCACGCAAGCCCCGAAAGGGTCGCGGCCGCGCATGCCGCGCCAACGACCAGCAAGACCCCAGGAAGACGATGCTCGCCTGACCGGTCACGCCGTCCGGCAAGAAGCCCGGTGGCGGCAAGAAGCACGCCCGTGGCCAACGGAGCCCAGCTCACGGCCCCCGTCATGACCAGGCGCTCCACCAACAGCACCACCAAGAGGGCAGGCAGAGCGAGCGGTACCGCAGGCCTGGCGGGAAGCTCCCGCGTCACGCGCCCCTTAGACACAGATCTGCCCTCTGAGCTTCTCGAACTTCTTCTGGCCTATGCCAGAAACCCGCATGAGGTCCTCGATGGACGAGAAGGGCCCATGCGCCTCGCGGTCCTCCACGATGGCCCTTGCCGTGGCCTCGCCAACGCCCGAGAGCGCCTGCAGCTCATCGGCTGTGGCCAGGTTGATGTTGACGAGCGAGGTGTCCGTCGACGCGGCTCCGCTCGCGCCACCTGAGCTTGCGGCTGTCTCGGCAGCCACCTCGCCCTTGTACGGCACGAGGACCTTCTGCCCGTCGGCCAAGGCTGCGGCAAGGTTCATTGAGCTCGTGTCTGCCTCGGGGAGAAGCCCACCCGCTGCCTCCACGGCATCGTTGACCCTTAGGCCCTCGCCCGCGAGCTCATAGACGCCAGGGGCCGTCACCGCCCCGTCGACGTGAACGACGAAGGATGGCGCTATCTCTGCTGGGGCCTCCGTCTCCTGGGCCTCGACGGCAGGCTCTTCTCCCCCACCGGACCGCTCTATGGTGACCCCGCCACCGCGTCCGAGCGTGAGGAGCACGCCCACCACGCACGCCGCGACGAGAACCGCCACCAGAACCGGAGCCTTTCCTGCCAGCAGCCTTCCCGCGAGCCTTGTCTTGCCAGTCCTCTGCATAGAACCACCCCCAGCAAAACTCTGGGGCACAGGGCCTCACGCGGGGGTCATCAAGCGCAAAATGGCCTTGCGGCAGACGTACCGCAAGCGGACACCAGACTTGCGGCAAAACGCATTTCCGCATGAAGACAGGTATGGATTAGGCTGGTAAGCACCAGCAGTTTCGTCCAAATCAAACTTCGCAGACCTACCGTTGGGACACCTATCCGCAACGTCCGCCGACGCCCACCAAACGTCCATGCCAAACAGGTGCAAGCGCGTACAAACAGCTATTTGAATAGCTCGTCATGGCTGCCCGTGCGCTCAAAGAACGCGACCTTGTCGCTTGAGGACCAGATCACGAGCCAGTCACCGGAGTTGGCAACATGGCACTCGCTACGTCCAAGCCAGCTTCCCGTAAGCCGGTGCATGTTATGGCGACGCCTGAGCTCCTCAAGAGACTCAGGCGTGTTCTCTAGCACAAGGTCAATGAACTTTTGAAGCGCAGAAAGGTCCCAATTCCTTCGTCTGGCCTTCTTCTTAAGGTCGCGAGAAAAGGCCGTGGAGAACTCCGCAGTCAAACGCCCCATCAGCGCATCGCAGCCGCGATGAGCTCAGCGCCGCTGTTGTAGCGGCCGTCCTGGCCTGACTTCAAGAACTCATCACCCTCGCGGATGGCCTCAAGGCTCTCTGCATTGGGCTCCTCGGGCGCAAACGTGAGCGGAATTCGGCGGGTGTTGACCATCTGCTTGTAGAAGGCACGGGTCACCGAGGAGAGGTCGAGTCCGTAGTATTCGGCCACCTCCGAGGCCCCGCGCTTCAGCTCATCGTCAACGCGGATGGTCAAAGTCGAGCTTGCCATGGTCTCTCCAATCAACGTTTGTATGTGCAATCGTATTCTAACGCACTGATAGGAGTTCATACCTTGATCGACCCCTACAAAAAAGGCCCCTCCCAAATGGAAGGGGCCTCAGTCATGCCTCTGAACCAGTGGCCTACTCGACCTCAGGCCTCTCCTCTGCGACAACCTCGGAATCGACCGGAGCCAGCTCGGAGTGGTGAGTGCGGAGCCTGCCCTTGGGGGCGTGGTAGCTGGGGCACTGCGAGTAGTCGCGGTACTCCATGTGCTCCACCAGGTCGGCCACCATGGCCTCGTGGTCAAAGCTCTCCCAGGCCTCGTGGATGTCCCTCATGCGGGCGTGGGTCTCAGGTCGACGCGGCATGAAGAGCGTGCAGCAGTCCGGCGCCGTCTGGCTGGAGATCTCGTAGGTACCGATCTGCTGGGAGCGGCGGATGATCTCCTGCTTGTCGGAGCCGATGAGCGGGCGCAGCACCGGCATGGAGACGGCCTCGTTGACGGCGGTGATGTTCTCCAGCGTCTGGGAGGCAACCTGGCCCAGGGACTCGCCGGTCACGATGGCCTTGGCGCCCTCGAGCTGGGCGATGCGCTCGGCCACCTGGAACATGACGCGGCGGTACATGAGGATGCGCAGGCTCTGCGGCACCGCGAGGGAGATCTCTCGCTGCCTGTCTCCGAAGGGCACCACGTAGAGGCGGCCCACAACGCCGGAGGGCGCCAGCGCGTCGACGATGTCCTGGCAGAGCCACTCGCTTGTGTCGGAGGTCTGCGGACGCCCGGAGAAGTGCACGGGGATGCACGTGGCGCCGCGACGACCCACCATCCAGGTGGCCACCGGGGAGTCAAAGCCGCTGGAAAGCAGCGTCACGACCTTGCCGGCCGTGCCCACGGGAAGGCCGCCCACGCCCGGCGCGGAGGCCGCGTAGACGTAGGTGGAGCCCTGAACAACGTGGACCACCACGGTGACGTCGGGGTTGTGGACGTCGACCTTCTTCTCGGGGAAGGCCTCGCACAGGACCGAGCCCACCAGCTGGTTCATCTCCAGCGTGTGGATGGGGTAGGTGGTGGAGGAGCGCCTGGCGTGCACCTTGAAGGTGGAGAAGTCTCCCGCCTCGGAGAGCGCCTGGACGGCTGCCGCCTTGTACTCGTCCTCGTCGAGCCCGCACTTGTAGGCAAGGCTCACGCGGGCCACGCCGGGCACTTGGCGGATGGCAGCAGCCATGGCGTCGGTGGCTCGGTGGTCAGCAGCCTCCACCACGACGTAGCCGGAGATTCGGCCGATGTTGGCCACGTCAAACGGCCTGAGCGCGCGGTGCAGGTTGGTCACCAGCTGGTTCTCAAAGGTGGCGCGGTTCTTGCCCTTGAGACCAATCTCGTGGTAGTGGACCAGGCAAAGTCTCTGAGCCATGGCTACATCGAGATGGTGTTGGCGCCCTTGATGTTCTCGTCGAAGTCCTCCTTGACGAAGCTCAGGGTGCCGTCCTTGATCTCCTCCATGGCAATGGAGACGGTGTCCTTGCCGGAGACCATGGTGGTGATGTCATCGAAGTCCTGGATGGCAGCCACGCGCAGGTGCTGGCCGCGAATCATGTTGTTGATGTCGCAAGCGCGCTTGGAGGCGAGGGAGCACAGCAGGAACGGGTTCTGCTCGGTCTTCTCGAGCAGGCCGTCGATTTCGGGCTTGGTAACAGACATCTTAGAAGGGACCTCCGTCAGTCTCGTACGTATCGATCACATGGGCCAGCTCGGCGACTGCGCGGTCGAGGTCGTCGTTGACGACCCGCACGTCGTAGGAGTCCGCATAGCCCAACTCCTTGGTGGCGTTAGCAAGGCGCGTCTGGATGGACGCCTCGTCCTCGGTGCCACGGCCCCGAAGCCTTCTCTCGAGCTCCTCCGCTGAGGGGGGCTCGATGAAGACGAGAACCGCGTCGGGGTGGACGCGGCGCACGTTGATGCCGCCCTGGACGTCGATCTCCAGAACGACAGAGCGACCCTGGTCCATGAGGCGCTGTGCCTCGGCGCGCAGCGTCCCGTAGCGATGCCCGTGGACGTGGGCCCACTCCAAGAACTCGCCGGCCGCCACGCGGCGGTCGAACTCGTCCTCGGTGAGGAAGTAGTAGGAGGTTCCCTCTACCTCGCCCTCCCTGGGTGCCCTCGTAGTGGCCGAGACCGTCAGGCCCAGGCCCGGCATCTGCTCGCGCAGACGCGCGACCAGGGTGCCCTTGCCCACACCTGACGGCCCCGAGACCACGAAGAGGCGAGCTCTTCTGGCCAACTTACTTGGAGAGCTGCTCGATGAGCTGCTCGCGCTGGCGGGCGCCGAGGCCCTTGACGCGACGGGTGGCGGAGATACCGAGCTCGTCCATGATCTTGGCGGCCTTGGCCTTGCCATAGCCGGGGAGGGACTCGATCAGCGTGGAGACCTTCATGCGGCAGGCGATGGGGTCGTCGGAGTCGAGGACCTCCTCCAGGGTGACCTTGCCGCTCTTGATCTTATCGCGCAGCTCAGCGCGCTCGTGACGGGCCTGGGCAGCCTTCTCGAGGGCGGCCTTGCGCTGCTCGTCGGTAAGCTGGGGTAGAGCCATGGTTCCTCCAAACATCGAAAACACTGATTGCCGCTGACCAGCGGAAACGCACTCGGTCGGCTTTGCACTATGGTAGTTTGCCCATTTAGCTGCGCCAATGCAAGCACTAAATTTAAAAACCGCAGCTAAACGGTCTGTTTTGCGCAAAAAGCTTAAGCCGCTAGGCCATGAGCTCCTCGCAGATGGCGTCAAAGGCGGCCACGGGGTCCTCGGCGGCGGTGATCGGACGACCCACGACGAGCTTGGAGGAGCCGGCCTCGATGGCGGCCGCAGGCGTGGCGATGCGCTTCTGGTCGCCCACGGCGGAGCCTGCCGGGCGCACGCCCGGGGTGACGATGAGCGCGTCGGGACCCAAGAGCTCGCGCATCTGGGCGGCCTCCTGCGGGGAGCACACGATGCCGTCGGCGCCAGCGCCATAGGAAAGGCTGGCGAGACGCGCCACCTCCTCGGCGATGGGGGACGTGACGCCGATCTCTGCCAGGGCGTCCTGGTCCATGCTGGTCAGGACCGAGATGGCAACGAGGCGGCAGCGCTCGCGGCCGCACTTCTCGGCGGCCTCCTCGGCGCCCTTGCGGGCGGCGGCGATCATGGCGGAGGAGCCCAGGCCGTGGATGGAGATGATGTCGGCGCCCGTCATGGCCGCAGAGCGCACGGCGCCCTGGACTTGGAACGGGATGTCGTGGACCTTGAGGTCGAGGAAGACCCTGAGGCCGCGCTCGCGAATGGCCTCAACGATGGCGGGGCCCTCGGCATAGAAGAGCGTCATGCCGACCTTGACCCAGGTGGCCTTGCCGGCCAGCATGTCGGCCAGCTCGAAGGCGCGCTCGCGGCTGCAGTCCAGCGCGATGATGACCTTGTCGCTTGCCTCGGCGTAACTTAGCATTGCGCGGCTCCAATCAGCTCGTTGATGTCGGAGACGCCCTGCTCGACGGCCCAGTTTGCCAGGCCGTCCACGATCTTGCTCGCGGCGCAGGGGTCATAGAAGTTTGCGGTGCCCACGGTGACGGAGGTGGCGCCCGCAAGGATCATCTCGGCGGCGTCCTCCCAGGTCTCCACGCCACCCATGCCGTTGACGGGGATGGAGACGGCGTTGGCGGCCTCCCAGACCATGCGCACGGCGATGGCGTGGATGGCGGGTCCGGAGACGCCGCCGGTGGGCTTGGAGAGCATGCTCCTGCGCGTGTGGACGTTGAGGTGCATGCCGTTGATGGTGTTGATGAGGGAGAGCGCGTCGGCGCCGGCGGCCTCCACGGCGCGGGCCACCTCGGGCACGCGGACCGGGGCCATCTTGACCAGAAGCGGCCTCTTCACGCGGTCGCGCACGGCAGAGACGACCTCGGAGGCGGACTCCGGGGTGCCGCCCACAAGGGCGCCCCCGCGCGCGATATTGGGGCAGGAGATGTTGAGCTCGATGCCGGAGCACCACGGCGCAAGCTCCTCGATCTTCTCGACGGCGGCGATGTACTCCTCGTGGGAGTGGCCGGCAGCCTGCAAGATCACGCGGCAGCCGCGGCCCTCGAGCTCGCGAAGATAGTCGCCGCAGGCGTCAAGCATGCCGGCGACGCCAGGGTTGGCGAGGCCGACGGTGTTCATCATGCCGGATGGCACCTCGCACATGCGGGGCTCGGGGTTGCCGAGCCAGGGCTCGGCGGAGCACCCCTTCGTCGTGATGGCGCCGAGACGCGACACGTCGAAGAAGCCCTCGAACTGCCAGCCGAAGCCGAACGTGCCTGACGCGGTGTTGACAGGGTTTTGCATCTTCACGCCGCCGAGGTCGACGGCCATGTTCACGCAGCTCTTCGCCATTACCACGCCACCTCCTCGGCGTCGAAGACGGGGCCGTTAATGCAGCACGACTTGTAGGTGCCGTCAGCCATGAGCACGTTGCAGGTGTTGCACGCGCCGAACCCGCACGACATCATGCGCTCCATGGAGACCTGGCACTTGATGCCCGCCTCACGGCAAATCGCGGCGATGCCGCGCATCATGACCTGCGGACCGCAGGTGTAGACCGTGTCGTAGTCTTCTTGCGAGAGCAGCTCGCGCAGGGCGTCGGTGGTAAAGCCCTTGATGCCGAGGGACCCGTCGTCGGTCGTGGCAAGCGTAAGGCCTGCGCCGAGAACGCCCAGGCGCTCGACGCCCCAGAGCTTGGAGGCGGTCTGCGCGCCGAGAACGCCGTCGAAAGCCACGCCCTTCTTTGCAAGAAGCCCCGCCGCGGCGACAGCCGGGGGAGCGCCCACGCCGCCGCCGACGACGACCGAGCGGCCCTGTCCCTCGCGGACGACCCAGCCGTTGCCGGAGGGGCCGAGGACGGAGGAGGACTCGCCCGCCGCCATCCTGGTGAGCGCGCGGGTGGCGTCGCCGACGACCGCGTAGATGACCTCTACGGTGCCGGACTCGGCGTCCGCGGAGGCGAACGAGAGGGGCACGCGCAAGATCTGCTTGGCGCCGGGGACGAGGAAGTTCATGAACTGGCCGGGCTCGAGGGAGCCGGCGAGCTCCGGCGCGCTGAAGACCATGCGCCAGATACCGTCACCGACCGCCTCGTTCTCGACCACCGTGTAGGCGTGCTCTCGCACCCTGGACATGAGGGTCATCTTTGTCCCCTAGTGCCGCGGTGTGACAACGCCGTCGGTGAGGACGCGCCGGCCGCCTGTCCAGACGTCGGTGGCGACGCCGGTGAGCGTCTGGCCAAGCCAGGCGGAGTTCTTGGAGCGGCTCTGCATCCACTCGGGGGTCACGGTGACGGACTTGGCTGGGTCGATGAGGGTGAGGTCGGCGGCGGAGCCGGCCTTGACGCTGACGGGGTCAAGGCGCAGCAGGCGCCGCGGGTTGACGGCCATGACCTCGACGAGGCGAGACCAGCTCATCTTGCCGGTGGCCACGAGGTTCTGCAGCATGAGCGGCAGGCTCGTCTCGAGGCCCACGATGCCAAAGAAGGAGATCTCCCACTCGCAGTCCTTCTCGTGCGGGGCGTGCGGCGCGTGGTCGGTGACCACGCAGTCGATGGAGCCGTCGAGAAGGCCCTCGCGCAGGGCGGCCGCGTCGTCGGCGGTGCGCAGGGGCGGGTTCATCTTGAGGTTGGTGTCGTAGGCGTCGGTGATGTCGTCCTCGCAGAGGAACAGGTGGTGCGGGGTGACCTCGCAGGTGACGGGCAGGCCGTCGGCCTTGGCGGCACGGACCAGGTCAAGGCCCTTGCGGGTGGAGATGTGGCAGATGTGCAGCGGGCACTTGGTGAGGCGGACGAGCTCGATGTCACGGTAGATCTCGAGCTCCTCGGCCAGCGCCGGCCAGCCGAACATGCCCAGGCGCGTGGAGGCGCGGCCCTCGTTGATGACGCCGTGGCCGGAGAGAGACTCGATCTCGCAGTGGGCCAGGGCGACGCGGTCGAACTGGGCGATGTACTCCATGCAGGTGCGCATCATGCCGGCGCTCTGGACGCCGTGGCCGTCGTCGGAGAAGGCGGCCGCACCCTCGATGACCATGTCGCCGATCTCGGCCAGGCTCTCGCCCCTCTCGCCGCGCGTCATGGCGCCGATGGGGCGCACGTGGCAGAGGCCCGCAGCGTGGGCGCGGTCGATCTGGTAGCGAATCTCGGCGCCGGTGTCGGTCACCGGGTCGGTGTTGGGCATGGTGGCCACGTCGGTGAAGCCGCCGTGAACGGCAGCGGCGGAGCCGGTCTCGATGGTCTCCTTGTACTCGAAGCCCGGGTCACGGAAGTGGACGTGCATGTCCACAAGGCCAGGGACGAGGTACTTGCCGGCAGCATCGATGACCTCGGCGTCGGCGGGAGCCTCAAGGTCCTTGCCCACGCAGGCGATCTTCTCGCCGTCGATGAGGACGTCGAGGACGTCGTCGATGCCCTCCTGCGGGTCTACGACGTGGGCGCCCCTAAGCAGAAATGCCATTGTTCTCTCCTCCCAGCAGCAGGTACATCTCGGCCATGCGGGTGAGCACGCCGGCGTTGACCTGGGTCAGAATCCTGGAGCGGGCGCAGTCGGCGACGTCCGCGTTGATCTCCATGCCTCGGTTCATGGGACCGGGGTGGCAGATGATGGCCTCCGGGCGCATCTTGTTGACGCGGGCCATGTCCAGGCCCCAGAGGCGGTTGTACTCGCGGCGGGACGGGATGGACGCGCCCTCCATGCGCTCGAGCTGGACGCGCAGCATGTAGACGACGTCGACCTCGGGGATGACGGAGTCAAAGTCGGCGGTCTGCGGCACGCCGAAGTAGTCGGGGTCGTCGACCTGGAAGGTCGGGGGGCCGACGAGAGTGACGTCGGCGCCGACGGTCTTCAGGGCCGGCACCAGGGAGCCGCAGACGCGGCTGTGGGAGAGGTCGCCCACGATGGCGACCTTGAGGCCGTCCAAGTGACCGAAGTTCTTGCGCATGGTGTAGAGGTCCAACATGGCCTGGGTGGGGTGCTGGTGCTTGCCGTCGCCGGCGTTGATCACGATGGCGTCGGTGTGCTCGGTAATCTTCTGAGGCGTGCCGGCGAGCTTGGCACGGCAGATGAACATGTCGACGTTCATGGCGTCGATGGTCTGGATGGTGTCAGCCAGGGACTCGCCCTTGACCACCGAGGAGGTGGAGCCGCCCATGGAGAGGCTGTCCGCGGACAGGCGCTTCTCGGCGAGCTCGAAGGAGCTCTTGGTACGGGTAGAGGGCTCCAGGAACAGGTTCACGATGGTGCGGCCGCGCAGGGCGGGCACCTTCTTGATGGCACGGCTGTTGACGTCCTCGAAGGCGCGGGCCGTATCGAGGATCTGGTAGATGTCATCCTCGGTGAGGCTCGTCGTGTCGATCAAGTGCTTGACGGAAAGCATTTAGTTGGCACCTCCATCAACGCCTGCGGTCGGCTTGGTCCAGATCTCGACCGAGGTGGTGTCGTCGTTGGGACGGATGTTGACGCGCACGTCCTCCTCGTGAGAGGAGGGCACGTTCTTGCCCACGTAGTCAGCGCGGATGGGAAGCTCCCTGTGGCCGCGATCGACCATGACGGCAAGCTGAACGGTCTTGGGACGGCCGTAGTCGATGAGGGCGTCGAGCGCGGAGCGGACGGTGCGGCCCGTGTAGAGCACGTCGTCGACGAGGATGACGTCGCGGCTGTCGATGGAGAACGGGATGTTGGTGCCGTGCAGCACCGGCGCGATCATGCGGGTGACGTCGTCGCGGTAGAAGCTGATGTCGAGCGACCCCACCGGCGGGCGGACGCCCTCGATCTGCTCGATCTCGTCGGCCAGCAGCGGGGCGAGGACCGCTCCCCTGCTCTCGATGCCGACGATGCCGATCTTCTCGGCCCCCTCGTTGCGCTCGATGATCTCATGGGCAATGCGGGTGAGGGCGCGTGCCATCGCCTGCTCGTCCATGATCTGGGCCTTGAGCTTGGCCTGTTCCATGGGACTCCTTCCTTACAAAAAAGATGCCCTGACCGTCAGGCGGCACAGGACACCCAGTTGAAAGGCTATGAAGTACCCCGGATGGGGTGGTCTCACCTTGCTGGTCTCTCGTACCGCGCTTAAAGGTTCTAGGACACTTTACGCCAGAGTCCGCGGCGTGGCAAGGTGAATTTGTAAGCAACGGCAGACGGCGCGGCGAGAAGTGCGAACGGCGGGCACTTCTCGCCGATTCAGCGCCCCGCGAGCTTACGTGTATTAAAACCTTGATGCACGTATGGCCCTCTGCGCAAAACCGCCGTACATGTACGGCCCTATAACGCAAAGACCGCCTGCGTGTATCAAGATTTCAATACACGTAGGCGGTCGGCGTAGTCAAGGGCGGTCGCAGACGAGAAGCCCTCGCCTCTCCCCTAGTCAAACTGGGCGCGGTAGGCGCGACAGACCTCCTCGACGGGGCCGTCCATGCGCTGCTGGCCCTTCTCGATCCAGACGGCGCGCGTGCAGATGCGCTCGACCTGCTCGATGGAGTGGCTGACGAAGAGCACCGTCACGTGTCCGCTGTCAATGAAGGACTTGATGCGGGCCTCGCACTTCTCCTGGAAGAATACGTCACCGACGGAAAGGGTCTCGTCGACGATAAGCACGTCCGGCTCGGTCACTGTGGCAATGGCGAAGGCGATGCGGGCCACCATGCCGCTGGAGTAGTTCTTGAGCGGCATGTCCATGAAGTCCTGCAGCTCGGCGAAGTCGATGATCTCCTGCAGGTGGCTGTCGATGAAGTCCTTGGTGTAGCCCAGAAGCGCGCCGTTGAGGTAGATGTTCTCACGCGCCGTAAGCTCGGGGTCAAAGCCGGCGCCCAGCTCGATCAGCGGAGCGATGTTTCCGCGCACGGTGATGGCGCCCTCGCTGGGCTCAAGCACGCCGGCAATGCACTTGAGCATGGTGGACTTGCCGGAGCCGTTGGTGCCCACCAGGCCCACGACCTCGCCACGGCTCACCTTGAACGAGACGTGATTGAGGGCGCGGAACTCCTTGAAGAACAGCTCGTGCTTCATGGCCTTGATGAAGTACTCCTTGAGGTTGGTGAGCACCTCGGAGGCCATGTTGAAGATCATCGAGACGTCCTCGACCTCGATGGAGTACTCCTCCTCGGAGGAGGCGGGCAGAGAGTAGTAAGCCATGGCTGGGCCGTGCCTTCCCTAGATGTAGAGGATGAACTTGTGCTCGGTCTTCTTGAAGACCGCGATGCCAACGATCAGGGCGATGACGGCCCAGATGGCGGCAAGCGCGAGCACCGTGAGGGACGGGTTGTTCTGGTAGACAAAGGCCGAGCGCATGATCTCAAGGTAGTTGTACATGGGGTTTGCCTTGACGATCCAGACCACGATGCGCGGGGCGTTGGAGTTGGTCAGAAGCGAGAGGTCCCAGAAGATGGGCGTGAGGTAGGTCCAGGCGGTAAGAACGACGCTCCAGAGGTGGATCATGTCGCGGAAGAAGACGGCCAGGGCACCGATGAGCATGCCGATGCCAATGGAGAAGACCATCACCAGCAGAAGGCCCACGACGAACCACAGGACGTGGATGGTGGGCACCACGCCGTCGAAGAGCATGACGATGGCCACGGCGATGAGGCTGAACGCAAAGTTGACGGCCGCGGAGAAGACCTTCTGGACCGGGAAAACCCAGCGGTCGACCTTGACCTTCTTGAGAAGCGACGAGGCGTCGATGATGGAGCGCAGGCCGCCGTTGGTGGCGTCGTTCATGAGGGCGAAGGTGATGTTGCCCACGATGAGGTAGAGCGAGTAGTGCTCCAGGTTGGAGCGCAGGAAGTACTGGAAGACAAAGCTCATGATGATCATCATGAGCAGCGGGTTGAGGACGCTCCAGACGACGCCCAGGACGCTCCTGCGGTAGCGGAGCTTGAAGTCCTTGGTCACGAGCTGCTGAAGGATGTAGCGGTCCTTGGAGAGGCGGCCGCCCACGTGCACCTTGGCAGGGGCGACGGCCCCCTGGGTGTTCTGATCCAAGATTCCTCCCTAACGCGGTCGAGCCGCGAGAGATAGGCCTAGTGGCTGCAATAACTCTAAGATGCTAACACAGCGGCGTGCAGGCCATAGAATTGCCGCAGATGGCCGTGCCGTTGACGCATCAAATGAAAAAGACCGCCGGTTACCCGACGGTCTTTGAAATTCTGGCTCCCCGGGCAGGATTCGAACCTGCGACACGCTGATTAACAGTCAGCTGCGCTACCACTGCGCCACCGGGGAATTGGTGGGTGCTCTTTCGCACAAGAAAGTAATATACAGGATTCTGAGACCGACGCAACCCTCATTCCAAACTTTTTTGGAAAATCGCTGGCCCAACGCCTCTGCCTGCGGTTACTTGAGGCAAAGATCGGTGAGGGCGCGCTTGAGGCCCTCGTCGCAGGACCAGGTTCCTTCCGACCCCTTGGTGCAGCTTACGCTCAGCTGCACCTGCTGGGGCTCGGCGGCGTCCAGGAGCTCCCACAGGGTGGGTGCGGCCGTCTCCCACTTGCCCGCGCACTTCTCCACAAGCTGGGCCACTATGTCTCGGACGGACCTGCAGGTCACGTTGACGGTGACCTGAGCGCTGTTGCCGGTGACCGTGGCCTCGCCCACCTCAAACGAGAAGTCCGTGAAGTAGTCATCCACAAGCTCGTCCCCAGAGACGCCCATCTTGTCCAGAGGCTTCTTGGCGTGGGAGTCGAGCTCCTCCAGGATGGTCTGGCGCGCGTCGGGCGCAAGCGTGCGCACGTCCTCCATGGCCGTCTGCACGCAGGCCTTGGCCGCATCCGCGTCGGCGCCGGACGTGGTGCCGCCGCATCCCGCGATGGCAAGCGCCACCACCACGATGAGGGCGAGAAGCGCAGGCGTCTTGAGTCTTTTGGTCATGGGCTCTCCAGTTGGGGTTCGTTGGGCTGAAAAGGCGGCTACCAGGGCCGCGGCGGCCCTAGTTGATGGCCATGCCGATCTGCTCGGACACGCCGTCGGCGTAGGACCAGTTGCCGTCGGAGTCCTTCTCGCATGGGATATCGCACTCAACGGTCTTGAGCTCGGCGTTGTTCACGCTGTCCAGGAAGGCCTGGCCGGCAATCTTGTAGAGGGAGTCCGTATCGCTGGGGTCCTCGACGTTGGCGAGGGCCTCGGCAAAGGCGCTCTTGAAGTCCTCCTCGATGCCGTCCATGGAGCGGCAGGTGATGGAGACGTGGACCGTGGCGGAGTCGCCGTCAACGTTGACGTCACCCACCTTGTAGTCAAAGCCCTTGAGGTAGGCGGCCATGAACTCCTTGGTGTCAAGGCCGAGCATCTCCAGGTCCTCGCCGGCGCCCTCCTCGACCTGGGCGATGAGGTCATCGTCTCCGGACTTGATGGACTCCAGCTCCTCGCTCACGCCCTGCCTGATGATGTCGGCGTCGGACGGACCGCTGGAACAGCCCGCGAGGGCGATCACGAGAGCCAGCAGGGTTGCGGCCAGGGCCGCGGGGGCAAGGTGCTTGCGCATGGTTGGTTCCTCTCTCCTAGTGCGCTTTCAGGTCGCTCAAGCATACCTGAAAGAAACGCCCACCTACGAGAAGCGCCCCAGGCGGCGTGCCCGGGGCGCTTGGCGGCAGGTTGCGCGCTAGTCCTCGACGTAGTCCTTGAGGCGGCTGCTGCGAGACGGGTGGCGCAGCTTGGCCAGGGTCTTGGACTCGATCTGGCGGATGCGCTCGCGCGTGACGCCAAACTCGCGCCCGACCTCCTCGAGGGTGCGGGGGTGGCCGTCCTCAAGGCCAAAGCGGAACTTGATGACCTTGCGCTCGCGATCGGCCAGGCTGTCGAGCACCTGGTCGAGCTGCTCGCGGAGCATGGAGTCAGAGGCGGCCTCGGGGGGAGCCACGGCGGTGGAGTCCTCGATGAAGTCTCCGAGGGAGGAGTCCTCCTCCTCGCCGATGGGCGTCTCCAGGGAGACGGGCTCCTGGCTGATCTTCTGGATCTCGCGCACGCGGTCCGGGCTCATGC
The DNA here is from genome assembly GCA_905215465.1 of uncultured bacterium. Classification (GTDB taxonomy): domain Bacteria; phylum Actinomycetota; class Coriobacteriia; order Coriobacteriales; family Atopobiaceae; genus Paratractidigestivibacter. The sequence goes on from CAJMPT010000015.1 coordinate 31,429, forward strand.
CCATCTCGGCGCCGATCTCCTCGGGGGTGGGGTCGCGGCCCAGGTCCTGCAAAAGCTGCCTCTGGACGCGGATGAGCTTGTTGATGGTCTCCACCATGTGAACCGGGATGCGGATGGTACGGGCCTGGTCGGCGATGGCGCGGGTGATGGCCTGGCGGATCCACCACGTGGCGTACGTGGAGAACTTGAAGCCCTTGGTGTAGTCGAACTTCTCCACGGCGCGAATGAGGCCGAGGTTGCCCTCCTGGATGAGGTCCAAAAACAGCATGCCGCGACCGACGTAGCGCTTGGCGATGGAGACGACGAGGCGCAGGTTGGCGCTGATGAGCTGTTGCTTGGCGTCAAGGCCAACGGCCTCCACGCGCATGAGGCGGCGCTGCTCGGAGCGGGTGAGCTCGATCTCGCCGTTCTCGGCAGCCTCGAGCTTCTCGGTGGCCTCGGTGCCGGCCTCGATCTTCATGGCCAGGTTGACCTCCTCGGAGGCGGTCAGCAGGTCGACCTTGCCGATCTCCTTGAGGTACATGCGGACCGGGTCGCCGGTGAGCATGACGGTAGAGGTGTCCACGCGGCGGGCGCGGGCGCGGCTGGAGCGCTTGGGCTTGGACGCCTTGGCCTTGGGCACGGAGCGCAGGGCCTCCTTGATGGCCTTGGCCTCGCTGACGGCCTCGGAGTCCCCCTCGTCGTCATCGAGGGAGTCCTCGTCGGAGTCAGAGTCGGAGTCGTCGTCAAAGTCGTCCGAATCATCAGACGAGAAGTCCGCGGAGTTGGAGGCGGTCTCGTTGCCCAGCACCTCGACGCCCTGCGCGCGCAGGCTGTCGTAGAGGTCCGAGAGCTCGTCGCCATCGACGTCGATGTCCTTGAGGGCGACCTGGATGTCGTCCTCGCTCACCGAGCCGCCCTTGCCGGTGCTGGCAACCAGGCTCTCCACCACTCCGGTGAGCTCGTCGGAAAGCTTGATGTCGTCCTTGCTCTTCTTTGCAGCCACGTATATCCCTTCGACGCACAAACTTCTCAACACTATACCCAAAAACCTTAGTTGTTAGAAGTGGAAGACAACTTCCTCACAAGCTCGTTCACCCTGAGCTGCAAGGCCGTGGCCTCCTCGAAGAGGCCCTCGGACTCCCCGTCAGGCGCGCCCGCAAAGAGGCTCCGCAGCGAGACGCGGATCTGCCTGATGCGGCGGCGGCAGCTGCCGAGCTCCACGGTGTCCAAGACCACCTCGAGCTTCTGCTCGTCGGGCATCTCCCGGCCCTCGAGGGCGCGGCCGCCCGAGAGGATGGCCGGTGCCTCGGGTACCACGGCAGATGCGGCGGCCACGACCTCGGCGGGGCTTGACCCCTCAGGCGTTGAGAGCATGGCCCAGGCCATGGCCTCGTGCCGCGCGTCCGCCCACGAGAAGGACGCCATGCGGTCCGCATAGGCCCTGACCTCGTCCGGACGCGCCGCAAGCGCGCAGAGAAGCTCGCGCTCCGAGGAGACCTGCAGGCGCTCGTCTGCCGAGAGGGACTCAAGGGGCGCGTCAGGCGTTGCCGACGAGGTGGCCGGCACCTGGGGGGCACCGCCGAACTCGGGCGACGCAAACCAGCCGTCGTCCTCCGGCACGGGCACGGCGTCGTAGGCGTCCGTGGGAACGCCGTCGTCCCAGGAGGACGAGGCGGCGCCTCCCTGGGGAGGGACCTGCTGGCCGTGGCCCTGCTGCCACGAGCGGCCCTGCTGGCCGGCGCGCCCGCCACGCGCCTGGCCCTGGCCCTGGAAGCCGCCGGCCCTCCTGGGCCTCTCGTCGTCGAGGTCCTGCACGGGGGCCTCGCGGATGGCGCGCTTAGTGTCCTCCACCTCAAGGCCCAGGCTGTCCGCCAGCCTGGTTGCGTACTCGTCCAGAAGCACGGAGTGCTTGAGGGGCGCCAGGAGGCCTGCCATGTCCTTGAGGGCGGCCACGCGCCGGCCCGGCACGGAGAGGTCGAGCCCCTCCAGGCGCTTGCGGAAGACGAAGTCCATCAGCGGCTCGGCCGCGTCCAGGATGGGGCGCAGGTCGTCGGCGCCGCGGGCGGCCAGGAACTCCATGGGGTCCATGTCGTCCGGCAGCACCACGCAGCGCAGCTCCGCGGTGGTCTTGTCGATGTATCTGACGGCGCGCTCAGCGGCCCGCTGGCCTGCGGCATCGCCGTCGAACATGCAGATGATTCGACGGACGCGCTGGCGCTCCATGAGCTTGACGTGGTCCAGCCTGAAGGCCGTGCCCAGAGCGGCCACGGCGTTGGTGAAGCCGGCCTCATGCATGGAGATGACGTCCGTGTAGCCCTCGCAGACAATGGCCTCGCCGGTGGCGGCCATGGTTTCCTTGGCGCGGTCATAGGCAAAGAGGTGCTTGCCCTTGTTGAAGACGGTCGTGTCGCGCGTGTTGACGTACTTGGCCACGTCCTTCTTCTTGCCCATGATGCGTCCGCCAAAGGCGATGGTGCGGCCCTGCTCGTCGTGGATAGGAAACATCACGCGCTCGTAGAAGCGGTCGGAGGGACGCCCGCTGCGGTCCACGGCAAGGTCTGCCGCCACCATCTCTCGCACAGAGAAGCCCTTCTGCCGCAGGTCGGCCACCAGGGCGCCGCGGCCGGGTGCGTAGCCCAGGCCCCAGCGGCGGCAGACGTCGCTGCCGAAGCCGCGCCCGGCAAGGTAGGAGCGCGCCTGGGCGGCCCCCTCGGAGCGACTGCGCATGAGCATGGTGGAGTAGAAGGCCTCGGCCTCGCCCAGGCACTCGATGAGACGGTTCCTGCGCGGGCCCCGCTGGCCGCCGCGCTCCTCGGCGAGCTCTATGCCCGCGCGGTCCGCCAGGTAGCGGATGGCGTCCGGGAACTCCAGGTTCTCGCGCTTCTGCACGTAGCTGAAGACGTCGCCGCCCTCGCCGCAGCCAAAGCAGTGCCACAGCCCCGTGTTGGGGTTGACCTTGAAGGAGGGGTTCTTCTCGCCGTGGAAGGGGCAGCAGCCCCAGAACTCCTGGCCGCGCTGGCGGAGCTCCACAGTCTCGGCCACCAGGGCCACGATGTCGGTTGCCTGACGGACGCGCTCCTTGTCCTCGTCGGTGATCAAGCGAGACCCCCCTCCATCACGTTGCCGCCGCCCAGCGTCCTGGACGTCCAGTCGATGTTGCCCAACACCGTCTGCTCCAGCTCCTCCAGTGACGAGAAGGACCTGGAGTCGCGCAGCCAGCGCAGGAAGGTGACGTGGGCGGTAAGGCCGTAGGCATCGCCCTCGAAGCCGACGAGGTTGGCCTCGAGCAGCGTACGCGGGTCTGGCGTGGAGCGTCCCTCAAAGGTGGGCGGCACTCCGACGTTGACGGCGGCGGGCCAGCAGCCCAGGGGGCCACCCTCGCCCTCCAGCGTGACCAAGCACGCATAGACGCCCTGGTCAGGCACGCAGCAGAGGGGGTCAACCATGACGTTTGCCGTGGGGAAGCCGAACGTGGTGCCCTCGCCGCGACCGTGCTCCACCACGCCCGTGGCGCGCATGCAGCGGCCAAGCATGCCGGCGGCCGCCTCCACGCGGCCCGCGCGCACGAGGCTGCGGATGCGGGTGGCCGTCAGCGGCTGGCCGGCCTCGTTCAGAAGGTCGAGCCCGCAGACGTCAACGCCCAGCAGCGCCCCGTCCGCCTCAAGCGCCTCGACGGTGCCCTCGCCCCTGGCGCCCAGGCAGAAGTCCGAGCCCACAACGACGCAACGTACGTCGAGCACGGCCAGCAGCGCATCCCTCATGAAGGTCAGGTGGTCCAGGGCGGCAAGCCCGTCCGTGAAGTCAAAGCTCACGACCGCGTCCACGCCCTCCGCAAGAAGCCGAGACACCCGCTCATCGCAGGTAAGGAGCCTGGAGCGGCCCTGCGGCCCGCCCAGCACCTCAGCCGGGTCCGGGCAGAAGGTCACGGCGGCCAGACGGCAGCCGCGGGCGCGCGCCTCCTTGCGTGCGCCGTTCACCAGCCACGCGTGACCGCAGTGCAGGCCGTCGAAGGCGCCGATGACGCAGACCCAGGGGCCATCGGCCTCCCGGCATCCCTCCGCGAGCGTGACGGCACCCGTGGCGCGGCCGTCGGCCACGCAGAAGGGCACGGGGCGCCCGGAGGCACCCCGCGTGGCGGGCAGCGAGGCCCGCGCAATGCGCCAAGCGGCGCTCGAAGCGAGCGGTGCCTCCGGCCCTATGTGAAGGAGCTCCTGCTCCAGCATCACTTGACCCCCTCGATGGCCTGCGGGAAGTTGACCTGGCAGGCAAGGCACGTCCCCCGGCGCTCCCAGATACCGGCAAGCGCCCCGTCAAAGACGAGGGCCACCCGCTCCTCCGGGCGCGGCTCGCGGACGAGCCCGCCAACGCCGACCTGGCCCACGTCGATCTTGCGCCCGCACGACACGTCGGCGAGCTCCTCCAGGGCAAGCTCGCGGCGCGGCAGCCCCAGGAGGGCCACCGGGTCAAGGCAGCGCCCCGCCACCAGGGAGGGGCCGCCCCCGGCAAGCTCGTCCAGGCTCACGCAGTCGCCAAGGCCGACGCCTCCGGCCTTCGTGCGCACGAGGCCGCAGAGGTGGGCGCAGGTGCCCAGGCGCTCGCCCAAATCACGCGCGAGGCTGCGCACGTAGGTACCCTTGGAGACGTCGAAGGCGCAGGTCCAGATGCACTTCTCCCCCGCCTCGACGCTCACCAGGTCTGCCGCGTAGACGGTGACGTGGCGGGCGGCAAGCTCCACCCGCTGGCCGTCGCGTGCCAGGGCGTAGGCGCGCTTTCCGTTGACGGAGATGGCAGAGTAGGCTGGGGGCACCTGGTCCTGCTCGCCGAGAAGCCCGCGCAGGGCCTCGGCGGCAAAGGCCGGATCCGCCAGCTCCGGCGGCACCGGCGCGGTGCGGACGACCTCGCCCTCGGCGTCGTCGGTGTCCGTGGCGGAGCCAAACTCGATCTGGGCCACGTAGGCCTTGCGGTCAAGCGTGAGCATGCCGAGGAGCTTGGTGGCCTGGCCAATGCCCACGACGAGCACGCCGGAGGCCGCCGGGTCGAGCGTGCCGGCGTGGCCAACGCGCTTCTCGCCCACCGCGCGGCGCACGCGGTTGACAACGTCATGGCTGGAGAGCCCCAGGGGCTTGTTGACGGCTATGAGCGCGTTCACGGCGCTCGGGCCGCGGCTCAACTGGCCTCCTGCGTGTAAAGCTCGCGCAGCATGGGCAGGACCGCGGAGAGGGCCTGGTCTATGTCGCCGTCCACGGTGAAGCCGGCCGCGGCGCGGTGGCCGCCGCCGCCCATCCTGCGGGCGATGCCCGAGATGTCCCTGTCGGATTTGGAGCGGAGGTTGCCGCGGACCTGGTTGCCGGGAACCTCCTTGAGGAAGAGCGCGATCTCGGAGCCCTCCACGCAGCGGACGAGGTCGACAAGGCCATCGCACTCGCTCACGGGAACGCCGCAGGCGCGGAAGTCCGCGTCCGTCACGTAGCTGTAGGAGATCTTGCCCCCCTCGAAGGTGGCGATGCGGCTCATAACCTTGGCGCAAAGGTGCAGGTAGGCAAGTCGGTCGCTCTGATAGACGTTGACGGCCACCTCGTCGGGGCGAGCGCCGGCGTCCACGAGCATGCTGGCCACCTCGAAGGCCTCGCCGTTGGCGTTCTGGTACTGGAAGCGGCCGGTGTCGGTGATGACGGCGCACAGCAGGTTCTGGGCCATCGTGGGGGTGATGTGCCCCAGCACGTGCTGGGCGTACTCGGCCACGATGACGCCGGCCGCGGCGGCGTCGGGCCTGACCACGCCGGCGTCCCAGAAGCTCTGGTCCGCGGGATGGTGGTCAATGACGGCCACCTTCGCCGCGCGGGCGAGCACGGCCCGTGCCTCGTTCAGGCGGCCCAGGGACGAGAGGTCCACACAAAAGAAGAGGTCCGGGTCACAGGCGTAGTCGTCCACGTGGACGAAGCGCTCGGTCCCTGGGAGGAACTTGTAGGTCCTGGGCACGACGTCGCGGTCGGCCAGAAGGCAGGTCACGTCCGTGCCGGGCCAGGCCGTCTCGATGAGCTCGGCCAGGGCGAGCGCGGAGCCGATGGCGTCCCCGTCGGGGGACGTGTGGGCGCAGATGGCAACGGACGAGGCCGCTTCGACGAGCTTGGAGATCTCGTCGAAGCGGCCGGCCTGCCACTCGAAGTCGGAAACCGTCATGGTGATGGGCTGTCCTCTATTCGGGGTCCTCGTCAGCGCCCTCGGCGTCCTCGGAGGCGGGCTCGACCGGATAGCCGAACTCGTCCTTCTCGACGCCGATGGTGGGCGGGACGTTCTCGAGCGCACGGGTGATGCGCTCGGCCTCGTCGGTGGTGGTGTCAATCTCGAAGGCGATCTCGGGCGTCACGCGCCAGCCGAGCGCGTGGCCCAGAAGGCCACGGATGCGCCCCTTGGCGCGCTCGAGGGCCGCGGAAACCTCCTCGTAGCGGGAGGCCTCGCAGCTCACGTAGGCGCGCAGGAACGACTTGTCGACCGAGACCTCCACGCCCGTCAGCGTGACGAGCGCGAGGTCGGGGTCGGAGATCTCGAAGAGCAGGATGCTCGCGAGCTTCTCGCGGGCGATCTGGTTGTTCCTGCGGGAGTTCTGGTTCTGCTTCATGGCTACTCCGTGCGAGCGACCTGGTCGATGCGGTAGGCCTCGATCTGGTCGCCGGGCTTGATGTCCTGGAAGTTCTCGAGGCCGATGCCGCCCTCCATGCCGCCGCGCAGGCTCTTGGCCTCGTCCTTGTAGTGGCGCATGGAAGCGATCTTGCCGTTGTAGACCACGATGCCATCGCGCACGAGGCGCACGGAGTCGGAGTTGGCGATCTCGCCCTCCTCCACGCGGACGCCGGCGGCAATGCCGACCTTAGGCACCTTGAAGGTGTCAAGGACCACGGCCATGCCCGTGGAGACCTCGACCTCGGTGGGCTTGAGCATGCCGATGCGGGCGGCGTCGAGGTCCTCGAGAGCCTTGTAGATGACGTCGTAGCAGCGAATCTCGACGCCAGCGCGCTCGGCGGCGCCGCGGGCCTTGGCGTCGGGACGCACGCCGAAGCCAATGATGATGGCGTTGGACGCGTCCGCGAGAACCACGTCGGTCTCGTTGATGGCACCGACGGCGGAGTGGATGGTGTTGATGCGAACCTCGGACTGGTCCATCTTGTCCAGCGAGTCCTGAAGGGCCTCGATGGAGCCTTGGACGTCGGCCTTGATGATGAGGTTGAGCTCCTTGACGTCGGCATCGGCCATGGTGTCGAAGAGGTTCTCGAGCGTGACGTGCTTCACGCGGTTCTGCTCCTCGATGCGGGCCTTGAGCGCGCGCTGGTCGGCCAGGTCGCGGGCCTCGCGGTCGTCCTGGAAGACGCGGAACTCGTCGCCGGCGTTGGGCACGGAGGACAGGCCCAAGATCTCGACGGGGTCGGCCGGACCGGCCTCGGTCACGGGGTTGCCCTTGGAGTCGATCATGGCGCGGACGCGGCCGTAGGACAGGCCCGCCACCAGGGCGTCGCCCACGCGCAGGGTGCCGCGGCTGACCAGGACGGTGGCAACGGAGCCGCGGCCGCGGTCGAGCTTGCCCTCAAGCACGTAGCCGGAGGCAAACGTGTCGGGGTTGGCCTTGAGCTCCAGGACGTCGGCCTCAAGAAGAACGCTCTCGAGCAGCTCGTCGATGCCCTGCTTCTTCTTGGCGGAGATGTTGACGAACATGTTTTGTCCGCCCCACTCCTCGGGGATGACGCCGTACTCGGTGAGCTCCTGGCGCACCTTGTCGGGGTTGGCGCCCGGCTTGTCGATCTTGTTGACGGCCACGATGATGGGGACGCCGGCTGCCTTGGCGTGGTTGATGGACTCCACGGTCTGGGGCATGACGCCGTCGTCGGCGGCCACGATCAGGATGACGATGTCGGTCACCTTGGCGCCGCGGGCACGCATGGCCG
>CAJMPT010000016.1 GCA_905215465.1 uncultured bacterium
AGCGGGTGGTTTTCTATGCCGCGCGTGCCGCGCGGCACGGACTAAAGTCCAACAAGAAATAGCGGGGCGAGGGAGACTCTCCCCCACCCCGCTTCCCCGTGCCCGGCGCGCCTACCTCATGGCGGGACGCAGGACCATGGCCTTGGAAGTCTGGTAGGTCAGCAGGTAGTAGCCGCCGTAGAGCGCCAGCACGAAGAGCACCGTGGCCACCAGGGCGTTGCTGATGTCGAAGCCCGTCGTGAGCGAGATCAGGCCGTTGATGCTGGTGAGCGCGCAGGCCGCGTGGCAGACGGCCACCACCAGCGGAAAGACGAAGTACACGCCCACCTGCACCATGAGCGCGCGGCGGATCTGGGCGGGCTCGGCTCCGAGCTCGGCCAGCACGCGATAGCGGCTCACGTCGTCGGCCACGGCGGAGAGCTGCTGGATGGACAGCACGGAGGCGCAGCTGATGAGCAGGATCACGCCGATGTAGATGGCCAGGTAGGTGGTCACCACCGTGAGGCCCACGGTGCTGTCGGCAATGGCCTGGCGGGTCTCCATGAAGCACACCGGCCAAGCCTCCACGCCACGCGAGTTGGCGGGTCCGCAGGCCTTCTCGCAGGCGTCCTGGAAGCGCTGCTCGCACTCCTCGACGGAACCGGAATACGTGACGTCCAGGCTGGTCACGGCAGGCACCAGGTCGGCGGGAAGAACCTCGTCGGCTACTACGAAGACGCCCGTCACCGAGGCGGCGGAAGTGTTGTAGAGCGTCTCGTGGGCCATGCCCCGCGGGTGAAGCGTGGTCCCCAGTGCCTCGAAGCCGGGATGCTGTTCGATGAACGCCTCCCAGAAGCCGTCGAGCGGCGCAAAGTCACTCCAGACCAGGCACTCGTCCCGTCCCAGCTCCACGGGCTTCTCGCCAAGGAGGGCGCGCAGGGCGTTGTACTGGGAGACCCTGACAAAGGCAAAGCGGAAGTCGTTCTGCCTCAGGACCTCGTCAAGCGTGGCGTCGGCCGCGTAGCTCGTGGTCTCGTAGGCCCACCGCTGGGAGACGCCGCCCTGCGAGCCCGACGGCATGTACTGGTTGACCTGCGCGGACGCAGAGACGATGTCGTCCCAGTCGGAGACCTTGCGGCGCATGCCGGCCACCATGTCAAAGCCGTCTGACGCCGCCTCCTCGTTGACCTCGGGCAGGTCGTAGTCGGCGTCGTCCATGCTCGCGATCATCAGGCCCCTGGGGTACGCGCTGATCGACGCGTCATACGGGCTTCCCTTCTCCAGCGCGTCGGAAAGGCCGCGGCTCACCGAGAAGCCCGTGCACACGCCGCAGATGGCCACGAAGAGCATGGCGCAGACCAGCGTGATGGAGACCCAGGCCGTGTTCACGCGGCTGTTGAGCTGGCGCAGCGTGAAGGCGTTGAGGCCGCGCAGGTAGACACCGGGACGGCCCTGTAGGAAGCGCAGCAGGAAGCCGGAGACGCTGAAGAAGAACAGAGCCGTGCCCACCGTGACCAGGGCCGTCGCCAGGCCGAACTTGTCGGACATGATGCCGTTCTCGAGCAGCGTGCGGTAGGCCACGCCCATGAGGACGAGCGAGACCACAAAGAGCACCACCGAGACGGGCAGGCTCCTCACCTTGACCTTCTCGCTGACCTTGTCCGCGTTGATGAGGTCGATGAGCTTGTAGCGGGAGACCTCGCGCACATTGAGCAGGAGCGACAGGACAAAAATCGCCGCAAAGCACGCCAGCGTAGAGAGCGCCGCCCTCGGCGAGAAGACAAAGGCAAAGCCCGGAATGGTGGCCTCAAAGAGGTTGGCCGTGACGTACATCATGACCTGAGAGAGGAGCACGCCCAGCGCGAGGCCCACCACCAGGGCCGCCACGCCCACGGCAAGCGTCTCCATGACCATGATGGCCGCCACCTGGGCGCGGCCCATGCCCAGCGTGAGGTAGATGCCAAACTCTCGCTTGCGCCTCCGCACGAGGAACCGGTTGGCGTACACGACGAGAAACCCGAGGATGACGGCGACGAAGACCGAGACCCCCGAGAGCATGCGCGTGACGGTGGCGACCGCCTCGGACTGCAGCTCGTTGAGGTCGATGACGGCGGTCTGGTCGTTGATGGAGGCAAAGGCGTAGAACACGCAGACGCCAAAGACCAGGGTGATGAAGAAGACGGAGAAGTCCCGCAGGGACTTGCGGACGTTTCCGAGCGCGATCTTAGGCAGCATCTCCGTCCTCCCCTCCAAGGAAGCTCACGACGTCCATGATCTGGTCGAAGAAGCGGCCGCGCGGGGCGGCGCCGCGAGAGAGCTCGTTGAAGAGGCGGCCGTCTTTGATGAAGAGCGCGCGGTGGGCGTAGCTGGCCGCAAAGGAGTCGTGCGTGACCATGATGATGGTGGCGCCGGCCTCGTTCATCTGCGTGAGGCACTCCAGGAGCTTGCGGGAGTTACGAGAGTCCAGGGCGCCGGTGGGCTCGTCGGCCAGGACCAGCGCCGGGTCGCACACGATGGCGCGGGCGCAGGCCACACGCTGGCGCTGGCCGCCGCTCATCTCGTGCGGCATCTTGTCCAGGACCTCGGAGATCTGCAGGCGGGCGGCCACGGCCTCCACGCGGGCGCTGACCTCGCGCGGGGCCACGTGGTTGATCGTGAGCGCCAGGGCGATGTTCTCGCGCGCGGTCAGAGTGTCCAGCAGGTTGGCGTCCTGGAAGACGAAGCCCAGGCGCTCGCGGCGGAAGCGCGCTAGCTCGCCGCGGCGCAGGTCGCAGACGTCCTGGCCGTCCACCAGGATGTGGCCGGCAGAGGGGCGGTCGATGGTCGAGATGCAGTTGAGCAGCGTGGTCTTACCCGAGCCGGACGGGCCCATGACGGCCACGAACTCCCCCCGCGCCACGTCGAGCGAGATCCCGTCCAGGGCACGGGTGACGTTGTCGCGGCTGCCGTAGTACTTCTCCACCGCCTGCACGCGCAGGGCGGGGACGCTTGAGGTCGAAGGTGCCAAGGTAGCTCCTCTCGTCGTGCTTTGTCTGGCGAGAAGATACTCCCGCAGCCGCCCCTCGCGCGCCATGCCCCCAGGTGAACGTCACCTTACGGTTTCCTCACCTGCCAATGGGTGTCCGGCGGGCGCTGGCGGGGAAGGCGAGGGTCACGCGGGTCCAGCGGCCCTGCTCGGAGGCTATGCCCACGGCCAGGCCCATCTTGCCGGCAAGCTCGCGCACGAGGTAGAGGCCCATGCCGGTGGAGCGGGCGTAGCGGCGGCCGTTTGAGCCGGTGAAGCCGCGGTCAAAGACGCGCCCCAGGTCCTCAGGCGGGATGCCCACGCCGTCGTCCTCCACGAAGAGCAGCGTCTCCCAGGCGTCCATGCCCGTCTGCCGGCGCTCGGCCCACAGCCGCAGGCGCCCGGCCTCCCCGTCCTCGCGGCGGTACTTGGCGGCGTTGCCCATGAGCTGCCCCAGCATGAACTCCACCCACTTGGGGTCGGCGCTCACGGTGAGGCCGAGCTCGCCCAGCTCGGGCGTCACCCGCGCGTCGATGAGCGTCCGCGCGTTTCTCCGCAGCGCCGCGCGCACCACGTCTGCCAGCACGACCTCGCGCACCTGGAAGTCGCGGTCGAGGGTGGTGGAGCGGGCGTAGTAGAGCGCCTGCTCCACGTAGCCCTCAATGCGCCCCAGCTCGGCGTCCATGGCGTCGGTCGCCGGCCCGGGGCTGTTGGCGGCCACCAGGCGCCCGGCGGCTATGGGGGTCTTCACCTCGTGAACCCAGGTCTCCACGTAGTCGCGGTAGTCGCGCTGCTCGGCGCGCATGGCGGCCACCTGGTCGGTCATGGACTTGGAGGCCTGGCGCAGCGCGTCCAGGAAGGCGGCCTCCTCCAGCGTGGACGGCTCCTGGGTGAGCTCGGGCGCCAGGTAGCCCACGCCGCTCTCGACAAGCCCCTCCATCGTGCGGTCCAGGCGCCGGTAGAAGCCCCGTCGCCGCCAAAAGTCGAGCAGCAGCGCCGCGGCCTCGCCCGTCAGAAAGACCGCGGCCACGAGCCCCAGCACGCCGGACCCCACGCCATAGGCGGCAAGCGCCAGCACGACCAGTCCCAGCGCCGCCGTGCGCACGAAGGCCGAGGGCAGCCGGTCCCGCAGATAGGCCGCAAGCGACACGGGCTTCTCGCCTCCCCTACTCCACGATGTAGCCCAGGCCGCGCCTGGTGCCGACGAAGCCCTCCACACCGATGCGGCCAAGCGTCTGCCGCAGGTGGCTCACGTTGACGGTGAGGGTGTTGTCGTCCACGAAGTCGTCGGACTCCCAGAGCTCCTCCTGGATGCGCTGCCGGCTCACCACGGAGCCCGCCGAGCGCATGAGAAGCGCAAGGATCCGCAGCTCGTTCTTGGTGAGCTCGGCCGTGCGCCCCTCGAAGGAGACCTCGCAGCGGGCGGTGTCCAGCGTGACCCCGCGCACGCTGATGCGCGCCGAGGCGGCCGCCCCCTCGCCGTAGCTGCGCTTGAGCACCGAGGATATGCGGGCGAGAAGCACCTGCTCGTTGTAGGGCTTGGTCACGAAGTCGTCCGCGCCGGCAGAGAGCGTCACGAGCTCGTCCATGTCGGTGTCGCGGCTGGTGACGGCGATGATGGGCACCTGGCTCGCGGCACGCACCTCCCGGCAGATGAAGCCGCCGTCCACGCCCGGCAGGTTGAGGTCAAGAAGCACCAGGTCGGGGGCCGCGGCAAGGATCTGGCCGGCAACGTCGGCAAAGTCCGTCACGGCGGCCGCGGCGTACCCGTTGCGGCGCAGCAGGCAGACGATGCCGTCCCTGATGACGGCGTCGTCCTCAACCACAAGCAGCCTTCTCATGGAGTCTCCCTCCTCGCACTTTCTGCGTGGCAGCGTAGCACAGGCGCGCCATTGGGGACGGGGGGGTGAATGGCACGCTGGGACACCTGTGCCATTCACCCCGTCCCCAATGGCGCGCCTCGCCGCCTACAATGGAGAAGGACACCCCGAGAGGAGCAACATGCCAGACAGAAGGACCATCGCCGTCATCGACGGCAACTCGCTCATGCACCGCGCTTTCCACGCCATCCGCCAGCCCATGAGCGCGCCGGACGGGCGCTCCACCAACGCGCTCTTCGGCTTCTTCAACATGTTCATCAAGCTCGTCGACACCTTCCGGCCCGACGGCGTCATCTGCGCCTTCGACCGCGGCAAGCCGCGCGTCCGCATGGAGATGCTGCCCCAGTACAAGGCCCAGCGCCCGCCCATGGACCCCGCGCTTCACGAGCAGTTCCCCATGGTGAAGGAGCTCCTGGGCGCCCTCGACGTGCCCGTCTGCGAGCTCGAGGGCTGGGAGGGAGACGACATCCTGGGCACCCTGGCCCGCCGCGGCGAGGCCGCCGGCTACGAGATGCTGCTCTTCACCGGCGACCGCGACATGTACCAGCTGGCCACAGAGAACGTCAAGATCGTCTCCACCAAGAAGGGCGTCTCGGACGTGGTCATCATGACCCCGGAGAGCGTGGACGACCTCTACCACGGCATCACGCCGGAGCTGGTGCCGGACTTCTACGGCCTCAAGGGAGACACCTCCGACAACATCCCCGGCGTTCCGGGCATCGGCCCCAAGAAGGCCGCGGCGCTCATCGTGCAGTACGGCAACCTGGACGAGGTCATCGCACATGCTGGCGAGGTCAAGGGCAAGATGGGCGAGAACCTCCGCGCCCACGTGGACGACGCCCTGCTCAGCCGCAAGGTGGCGACCATCCGCACGGACGCGCCCATCGAGCTGGACCTCTCCGACGCGAGGTTTCCCACCTTCGACCCGGCACGCGTGGTGGCGGCGTTCTCGGCCCTGGGCTTCACCGGCATGACGAGCCGCCTGGCCAAGCTCTCTGGCGCAAGCTCCGCCGACGTGGCCGCCGCAGCCGGCGCCGCGTCCGCAGCCGAGAAGGACGCAGCCGTCCCCACCGCCCTTGACCTGCCGCGCGTCGTCACCGGCGCGGACGCCGAGGCCGCGCTTGCCGCCGCCATGGAGGACAGCGCCTGGGTGGGCTGCTCGCTTGACGACGACCGTGCGGCCGGTGCCCTCTTTGGCCTTGGGCACACCCTCTGGGCCGCCACCGAGGGCGCGCTCTGCCGCTTTGACGGCTCCGCCGCGGACGACGCGCTTGAGCGGCTCTTCCGCCAGGGGCGCCTAGCCGCGGCCGGCGTGAAGGGGCTTCTCCACGCGCTCTGCCCCATGGACTCCGCCGAGCCCGCCCGCCTGGCCTGCGCGGACGTTGACCCCAAGCGCATCTGGGACGTCTCCGTGGCCGCCTACCTGCTTGAGTCCGACGCCTCCGACTTTGGCGCCGAGGCCCTATGCGAGCGCCACCTGGGCTGCCCCCTGCCCGAGCCCGAGGCCGCCGCGGACGCCCAGGCCGCGCCCGGCGCCGACGACGCCCCCACCCGCGCGGCCTACGCCGCCGAGGTGGCCCGCCTGCTGGTGCCCGTGCTTGGGGACGCCCTTGCCAAGGACGGCTCGGCCGAGCTCTTCTCCGCAATAGAGATGCCGCTTCTGCCCGTGCTGGCGCAGATGGAGCGCGAGGGCCTCTCCGTCGACCCGTCCATCCTGGCCGCCCAGTCCGCCGAGCTCGGGGCGGAGATCTCTGCCATGGTGGACAAGATCCACGCGGCCGCGGGAGAGGACTTCAACCTGGACTCCCCCATGCAGCTCTCCCACGTGCTCTTTGACGTGCTGGGGCTTCCCACCAAGGGCCTCAAGAAGACCTCGCGCGGGTTCTACTCCACCAACGCCAAGGTGCTGGGTGACCTCGCGCGCGACCACGAGGTTGTGGCCGAGGTCCTGGAGTACCGCGAGCGCGCCAAGATCCGCTCCACCTACTTGGACGCCCTGCCGGCCCTGGTGCGCGGGGACGGCCGCATCCACACCACGCTCAACCAGACCGTGGCGGCCACGGGTCGCCTCTCCAGCTCCGACCCCAACCTGCAGAACATTCCCACCCGCTCCGAGCTGGGCCACCGCGTGCGCCAGGCCTTCACGGTGCCCGAAGGCAGCGTCTTTCTTGCCTGCGACTACTCGCAGATCGAGCTGCGCCTTCTGGCCCACCTCTCCGGCGACGAGCACCTGGTGGCGGCCTTCAACAGCGGCGCGGACTTCCACGCCGCCACGGCCGCGCGCGTCTTTGGCGTGCCCGTGGACGAGGTCACGCCGCAGCTGCGCAGCCGCGCCAAGGCCGTGAACTTTGGCATCGTCTACGGCCAGCAGGCCTACGGTCTTGCCACCTCGCTCAAGATTGGCCGCGCAGAGGCGCAGGAGATGATCGACCGCTACTTTGACGCCTACCCGGGCGTGCGCGCCTACCTGGACGAGTCCGTCCGCCTGGCGCACGAGCGCGGCTGGGCCACCACCATGTACGGCCGCAAGCGCCACATCAAGGAGTTCAGGCAGAAGAACAAGCAGCTCATTGCCTTCGGCGAGCGCACGGCCATGAACCACCCCATGCAGGGCACGGCCGCAGACATCATCAAGATTGCAATGGTTCAGGTGGAGAGGCGCCTGCGCGAGGAGGGGCTTGTCTCCCGCCTGGTGCTGCAGATCCACGACGAGCTTGACCTCGAGGTACCCGTAGGCGAGCTTGAGGCCGCAAGCGAGCTCGTGCGCTCCACCATGGAGGGCGTGGCCCAGCTCAAGGTCCCCCTCATCGCCGAGGTGAGCTACGGCAGCAACTGGGCGGAGGCAAAGTAGTGGCAAGCTGGAACGACTTTGCCCAGGACGCCGGCGAGAAGCTCGTAGGCGCCGCGGCTCCGCGCGGGGGCGCGGCCGCGGCCGGCGGCGTGGCTGCCGGCGGGGCGCGCATGCAGGTGACCTGCTGGTCGGACGGGTCTTCTCGCGGAAACCCGGGGCCGGGAGGCTACGGCACGGTGCTGCGCTACGTGGATCCCGCCGGCGGCGTGCACGAGCGCGAGTTCAGCCACGGCTACCGGCGTACCACCAACAACCGCATGGAGCTCATGGGGGCCATCGTGGGCCTGGAGGCGCTTCGACGCCCCTGCACCGTGACCATGGTCACGGACTCCCAGTACGTGGTCAACGCCTTCAAGCAGCACTGGATTTCCGGCTGGATCAAGCGCGGCTGGAAGACGGCCAGCAAGCAGCCGGTCAAGAACGTGGACCTCTGGAAGCGCCTGCTGGCGGCCGTGGAGCCCCATGACGTGAGCTGGCAGTGGGTCAAGGGCCACGCGGGCCACCCCGAGAACGAGCGCTGCGACGCGCTGGCCACGGCCGCCGCGGACGACCGCGAGGGACGCACCGAGGACGCCGGGTTTATCGACTAGACCCAGACCGGGACCGGGCCGCGAGCGCCCGCCGAGAAGGAGAACACCGTGAAGAACTACACCGAGGACAAGGGCCTGTCCGACATCAAGCTTCTGGCCGTTGACATGGACCTCACGCTGCTGGCAAGCGACGGGAGCCTGCCGCCGCGGATGGACAAGCGCGTTGACGCGCTGGCCGAGGCGGGCGTGCTCTTCTGCCCGGCGAGCGGCAGGCCCGCGCCAACGCTGCAGATGATGTTCCCCGCGCACAAGGACAGCGTCGCCTTCTGCGCGGACAACGGTGGCTGGGTCATCTACCAGGGGCGCACTGCCTTCCGTGACCTCATCAGGCCTGATCTCTGGCACGAGGTGCTGGACTTTGCCGCCGCCGACGGGCGCTGCGCCCCGGTGCTCTGCGCGTTTGACAGGGCCTACGTCCTGGAGCGCGACCACCAGTACCACGAGGACATCTACAAGTACTACAAGGACATCCACTACGTGGGGAGCTTCGACGAGGTGGACGACGAGGCGGACAAGGTCACGATCTTCTTCCCCGACTACGACGCCGAGCCGCACTTTGCCAGCGTCTACGAGCCGCGCTTTGGCAGCCGACTCTACGTCACCAACGCCGGGCGCGAGTGGATCGACTTCATGAACCTGGGCGTGAGCAAGGGCTCCGGCGTGGCACACCTCTGCCGCGAGCTGGGCATTGGCCTTGAGGACGCCGCCGCCGTGGGAGACACGTATAACGACATCCCCATGCTCTCTGCCGTGGGCCACAGCTTTGTGGTGGCAAACGCCGAGAAGCACATGCACGACCACGCCGACTACCTGGTTCCCAGCAACGACGACCGCGGCGTGGCCACCCTCATCGACGCGATCCTGGCCGCCAAGGGGCGGTAGGGCGCGGAGAGCTATTGCCCCTGCTGACTATAGCGCGCTTCGACCGCCTCCTTGGCGGGGCGCCACCAGGCCTCGTTGGCAATGTACCAGTCGACGGTCTGGCGCAGGCCCGCGGAGAAGTCCGCGTGGGCGGGACGCCAGCCGAGCTCGCGACGCAGCTTGGAGGCATCAATGGCGTAGCGGCGGTCGTGACCGGGGCGGTCGGGCACGCGGTCAAAGTCATCGGGGTCGCGCCCCATGGCCTCCAGGATCATCCGCAGCACGTCGATGTTGCTGCGCTCGCCGTCGGAGCCGACGAGGTAGGTCTCCCCTGCCCGGCCGCGGGTCAAGATGGCCCAGACGGCGCTGGAGTGGTCCTCGACGTTGACCCAGTCGCGGACGTTGCGCCCGGTGCCGTAGAGCTTGGGCCGCGCGCCATCGATGATGTTGGTAACCTGCCGCGGGATGAACTTCTCCACGTGCTGGTAGGGACCATAGTTGTTGGAACAGTTTGAGATTGTTGCATGCAGGCCGTAGGTGCGCGTCCAGGCGCGGACCAGCAGGTCGGAGGCGGCCTTGCTGGAGCTGTACGGGGAGCTCGGCCGGTAGGGAGAGCCTTCGGTGAAGCGGGACGGGTCGTCAAGAACGAGGTCGCCGAAGACCTCGTCCGTGCTCACGTGGTGGTAGCGCGCACCGCATCTACGCACAGCCTCGAGCAGGCAAAACGTGCCGTCGACGTTAGTGCGCAGGAACGGCGCCGGGTCCGCGATGGAGTTGTCGTTGTGCGTCTCGGCCGCAAAGTGCACGACGGCGTCATGCCCGGGAACCAGACTGGCCAGAAGCTCGGCGTCGCAGACGTCGCCCGCCACAAGCTCCACGCGCTCGGGCGGCAGGCCCGCGATGTTGGCGGGGTTTCCTGCGTAGGTCAGCTTGTCCAGCACGGTAACGCGCGCGTCGGGGTGCTCCCGCACCACGTAGCGCACAAAGTTGCTGCCCATGAACCCGCAGCCGCCCGTGACCAGGACGTTATGCGGCTCAAACGCGTCCGCCATGCGATGCATCCCCCTCCAAAAACCGCCGTCAGCGTCAAACTCCCGACAAAACTCCCCTATGTTTGGCTCTAGATTTGAGAGTACCAAGTACCAGCCTAATATCGCCAACGTTTGCCCAGTTGGCAAGAAGTCAAAAGAGGCCGCTACCCGTCAAGGTCAAAACAAGAGCCAAACATAGGCGACTTTTGTGCGTGCGGAGGCGGAAAACGCCGCCTTCACACCCTCCGACTCCCTACGTTTGCGTTTTAATCCGGACACTCCAAGTACCGAGCCAAAATTTCCCGCGTTTTCCCAGTTGGCGAGAGGGCAAAACGCCCCGCTACTCGCCAAATCGCAACAAAACGCAAACGTAGGCAACTCTCACGTTTGAATCTCCTGCCATACCAGCCTTGCGTAATCGGACGGCCATTGAATGCCCAAGTTGTGACTCATCACACAAAAAAAGAGTCCCCTTTCGGAGACTCCCGATACGGTCGATTGAGCCACACCCCTCTTCCGCCTGCAAACCCGCACGCGTCAACGCTGCCTAATTGCCTGGGCTCATGGCAAGAAAGTTCATAACCAAAGCAACCATAGAGTCCTTCTCCTCAGGCAGGCTTTCTGCAATCATCACGGTAATAGCAACGAGGGTACTGTCGTCGATTGCTTTGCAATCGCCAAAAAACAGCGCGTTATTGCGATCCAAGAAATACAGAAACATCGTGGCGGCAATCCGCTTGTTGCCATCCAAGAAACTGTGATTCTTGATAATAAAATAGAGCAGGTTTGACGCTTTTTCTTGAAGCATCGGATATATCTCTTGGCCGTCAAACGTCTGATGAATGCTAGCGATGCTGCTTCTGAACGAGTCGTCCTTTTCAACTCCGAACAAATCGCTCTCTGCAGCAAACCTCATGGACTTGATAACCGCGATACATTCATCATAAGAAAGCGCGTAGGTCGCCCTCGTGCCCTTCGGCAGATTGATGCGTTGGTGGTCATAGTCATCAAGCAGGTCAAGCGCCACAGTATAGCTTTGAACAATATCAAGCACTTGCCGTGTCTCGAGCCTCTCTGGGATACGTGCCATAACACTGGTGACCTAGCTCAACTGACGTAACCGCCGCTCGTTGGCGGCACTGCCCTCCATAATGTATCGGCGCAACACGTCAGTTGCCCAACGGCGGAACTCAACCCCTCGTTTGGATTTCACTCGATAGCCGACGGACAATACCATGTCTAGACCATAGTGCTCCGTAAGGCGAGTCTGGGTTCTACCCTCCATGGCGCCATGTTGCCTGGTTGTCACAAATTTTGCGACAACCACTTCTCTCTGGCCCGCAAGCTCCTCCCGCAAAGCATTGTTGATGTGCTTGCCGATGGTTTTGACATCGCGGTCAAACAGGACCGCCAGCTGAGCGCGATTCAGCCAAATCTCTTGTTCCGTCGCATCAACGCGAACAGGCAGCGTAACTTGGCCGTCTCCCGATTCAAACAAGACGATGTCGTTGTCCATAGCCCATCACCCCCATAGAATCTATTACTCAAGCAAACACAAGTTCTATTTCTATAGTTAAGATAGCATCGAACTAATGTTCTTGCAATGACCAGCGGCACATTCTTGTTAATGCCGCGAACTATAACCGTCAGCCAGCACAGCGAAAACATATCAAGTTACTACGCTCGAGCGGCAACTCGTAGACAGGAAGAGTATGAATTCAAATCAACCAGTTGGGCATGTGATAGCGCCATTCAAATCGTTGATGGACTTACCGGAATTAATGACAAAGATTCCATCCGAGTCCGTCTTTTAGCCCAAAACAAGATGATTGATTTACTTCTTGAAGAGATTAGAGCCGATCGAGCCAATCCTGAGGTCATTAGCCTCCTGGGAATAGCTGCCGCCTTCTTAATAGGCGTTTTCAGCATGAAGACGTTCGATATCGACGCCAACCTTACTGGCTTGTTCATTCTTGCCGCTGCACTAATTCTGCTTATATTTATTGTTAGAAGAGCGTTCCGCACCGACCGTGCCCGAAAGACGGAAGACGTCTTTGTTCTCGTGCAGGCGCAGACATATCTTCAGCTTCAGCGTCTTGAAAATGTCGAATGAGCACACAGGACGAGGGGGAGTAAAAGTTGCGGTCAAGCGAGGTTCCACTCGCCTCGGGTACCCAAGTCATAGTTAAAAAGGCTACGACGCACTTTACTCGCTCGTAGAATATCCGTTGCGCAAAACAGTCGTTCAGCCCTTAATTCAAGGAGGGTTCGATCGACCAGAGCCACAAACCACAATGGAACAAAAGGCGTGGTTCCCAAAGAAGACTTCTTCCGCCCTCCAGCCGCTCTGCTCAAGTATTCGAATTTCTTCAGAAATACTCTTAGAATCGATAGAGCCCTCGACGCAGGTTATGAGGTAGAAGCAATCGTTAATCCGCTCGTCATTCTTTACTCGACGAACGGTATCGGAGTCCTTCCAGTAAAGCGCTCCCGCACCTTGTCCAAACCAAGCGGCCTCTTTTGGAAACAGCTTCGAATACGCAACTATCGTTGCAGGCATTAGGTTGTATTGAGCTCTTTCAAAAAATGCAATTACGTCTGCGATGACGCCGTTCGCATGCAGCACACGCGTGCCAGAGTAATCCCCATACAACTCAGAAAAAGAAGTCGTCAGCACGCCGCGAAGGGACTCATAGTCATATCTATACCAATTCGTTCCGAACTCGAGTGCCGTATACGGACCTCTAACGGCCTTACGGGAACGAGCGAATTTCCTTAGATACGAATCCCACATAGTCGAAACGTATTCAACTGCCAGCTTGACGCTCTCTTCATCAGACAGGGCCCTGTCACAACGCTGCTGCATGATTCCCGTCGTTTTGGAGAGGCCAAAGGGAAACGCCATCCTTTCAATGGCACGGATACGAGCGGGGCGGTTATAGTCCTCGATTGCCATAATCGCATAGGACACTGACCGGAGAAGAACATCAGGAGTGCGCCTTCACCACGGGCGGGCGCAACAGGCTTTGGGTGGGCGACATCGCCTGCATGCCCGCAAGGGAAGGGCGGCTCTATCTCGCGGCCGTGACAGACGCCTTCTCCCGCAAGGCCGTGGGCCGGTCGATGCCCGGGCGCATCACCGAGAAGGTCGCGATCGACGCGATGGGGCAGGCGGTCGGCGGGGAGGGCCCGCCGGACGACGACGGCCTCGTCTTCAATGACGATTAAGGCGCGCAGCACACCTTCCGTTCCTTCCGGCGATGTCTGGACTCGCATGGCATGGTCCAGTCGGTATCAAGGCCCGGCACGCCGCTGGACAACGCGGTGGCCGAGTCGTTCTTCAAGACGCTGAAAAGGGAATTGGCGGAAGAAAGGGGCTATGGGACGAGGGACGAGGCCAAGCAGGGCATCTTCAAGTACATAGAGCTCTATTACAATAGGGTGCGCATGCATTCCACCCTGGACTACATGTCTCCAGTGGAATACGAGCGGCAATACGCTTGAGGGTCCTTAAAAGAAAGTCCAGTTTATCCTTCCCACTCCACCCTAGGGTATGCGGTGTAGGTACAAGAAAAAGTCCGCAGGCCCATTCTTCCAGTCGTGTTTGGCGATCTGTTTTAGCGCGGACGATGGGGCCACCCCGCGCGTCCGTGATATGACGTCGATTCGGCTATGGCCACATTAATCCGCCACGACAGGCCGCATCAGCCGAAGGTATCGAGAACCGAGGGAGGATATTTTGTAGGAGTCCGACGAACTCAACCTCTGAACCTTTGGAGGTTTCGGCAACTTTACTTGCTTTGCAGAAGAAAGCTGCTTGATTAGCGCCGTTACGCAAATCTGCACTTCGTTGAGGTTCTTTTCGCGTTTTTCCTCATTCCTGCTCTCCAATAACCCAAAGCGACATAGTTTCTCACGTATTGCCCTGTACTGAGACTCGTCAATTCTCTCCTCAGCCATAAGGGTGACCAGGTCATCATGACAGTCGTAGCCGGTATCGAAAGGAGACCCATGAAGACGCAATACTCTTAAGTCAAGAGTATTGAGCCTGGTCAAATCATCGAAAAAGGAGAGCGCAAAGCTATCGCTGAAATCCTCCTCTGACATCAGATTCAGGAACGAGTCGGTACATAGGCGAACTTTATCTTTCTCTGCTTCGTCTACAATCGAATCCAGATAAGCCTCTTGATATGCGCCGCCAATAAACTTGTCACGTTTAGAAGGCTCAAGAGCATCTAAACGTCGATTGACCTCATCTACTTTTTGAGTTAGCTCGTCAATCAGGATTGCAACGTTTCGTTCGGCCCTATTCATCTTGTAACTCATGACAAAGCCAAACATCCTTGGTGCGATGGCGCCGATTGTGCCGTCAGCAAGAAGCGCAGCAGCGCCGCTAAGCCCGGCACTTTGCGCAAGTCCCGCAAGTGTCGGTAGATTGTCGGCTATTACCTCGGCGCCCACTTCAAGCGCGGCCGAGGCGGCATCCCCAGCGGCGTTCTTGAGATCACGAGAATTCATTGCTTGATCTCCAATGTCTGAAATATAAAAGCGCGGCAAAACCAAATAGTATCATGGCATCTCGTCGTCAATTCGAAGCTAATGCGATGTTGCATCGGGCTCGTTCAGCCAAACCGGTCGGTGGCAAAAACACTGATGCATGCTGGGTCTAGGCCTCTTCTCCATTTTCTCCCTGTCGAATAAGAACCCGATGTGTTTGTAGCTGAAGCTGACGAGTTATTCCAATATCAAATGTGGCTACGGTCAAGATGAATAGCAGCGCGGCCACCCCGTTTGTGCCCAGGAAAACCAAGCGATTGGGAGCGCGTGTATGATGGCGGCGCGAATGGGGGGGTGAGGGGGCGCAGAACGTAAGCTATGGCGCTTTGGGTTAAAAGGGAATCTCATCCTCGATGTCTCTCAAATGTGCTGCCAGGTTTAGTGAGATCGCTTCTTGTTTTCGGGGGCTGGCTTTTGCAAGCATTCTCGCGAAGTCCGAAACAACGCTAACGGGAATCGAGCCTGGCTTGGTTTCGACGTAACCATCGAAAAGAATGCTCGTTAGAGGTCTGATGCTGGGGAGGTGAGTGTCGACTTGATAGGAATCAAGCAGGTTGTTCAGATTAGGCAAAAGGACGCCTGGCTCGCATTGAATTGCCGTATCGACCATTTTTGCAGAAGTATGGTCTTCGACTGCATTGACGAATGTGCGGAAGACTCGTTTTTCTGTTGTTGTGAAAAATGGCTCCCCGCGTTCATCCTCCCTCTCATCGACAAGGTTAAAGCAATCGACAAATTGCTTATAGTCGCCATCGGTCAGTTCTTCTTTATGTCTGAGAAAGATGGGCTTTATAAAGTCACAGATGTCTTCGTCCGTTAAAATCCAAGAGACCTGATCATTGGATAGCGCGGCTTTCAAGATCAAAAGCTCCTGTGAACCAGATAATGATTGGGAGTGGCTGGACAGCTCCTTGACAATGGCGTGCGTGGTCTGAAAAGAAGGGGAATTGCTGAGATTGTTGATCATCGAGTCAATTATCGAAAGCTTGACCACCGTCTTTTTTGGTCTCTGCTCTTCCACCGTGCCCATATTCTCTGGGATAGAATTTGAGGTTTCCTCTCCGGCTGCCTTGCTGAGGTCGTTTTCAACCCGGATATCTTGGCGCCCTTTAAAATAAGATGCCATTCTGTTGTCGTCGGTGCACAGTACGACCCCTTCGTCAATCTCGGTGCTTTCCAGGTAATGTTCAATAGACGCGACAATGCAGGCGTCTTTAAAGCCCTTGTCGCTTTTTTCCTCAAAAGGCGCCTTATGGGATAGCGCCCACTCATAGAGTTTGGGCAAAACGTAGTTCGCAGGAGGAAGGGGAAGGGGCGTATAGGGGATGGATTTATCGTTTCGAATTTTGCGCTCAATGTTGTCAAAACTAAGAGAACCGAGAACTTCTTCGGGAGAAACCGTTAGCTTGAGTACGCCGCTGCGTCTAAGCACCGCAAGCTCCTTTTGGAAAGCCAGGCGCTTTTGGGCAACAATTTCATCAATCACGACTTCAGGAATGATGAGTCGAGCTGTCGCAGCAATCTTCTCGAGTTGGCTGCGGTTGCCCAAAAGACGCGAAAAAGAGTTTTCGTTGCGTGCCAGATTTGTATCGACAATGACGATCATGCCTCACCTTTCCCGTAATTGGCTAGTAACCCTTTGCGGTACCGTCTTTCGCTGACTGACGGTACCGCAAAGGGTTGCTAGCCATTTTGCTCAAGTAGCTAGTCTTTGCCGGCTCAAAAGATGCGATTAAGCTTTACTAGAAATCGTCGCCTTTTCGAGACAGTCAAGGCTGCTGGGTCTATTGGTCTAACTACTTGTCTGCGCTCCCATTTAAGCGACTTAAACAACTATATATGGTGGCAACGGGTGACGCATAATTTCTTTCGCAAATTGACAACCGCATAGATGGAGCGGAGAGCACAGCGGGAATCCGAGCAGACCGTGAACTGCTTTATCGGCCTAAGAAATCATTGACTCTGTTAAGGAAGTCCATGATGTCCATGCTATAACTTGGATAAGCTTCTTGTAACCCCTTTAATGAAGAGACCTTAACCAAGAGCACGTCTTGAAGGCCTCGCTTGAGCTCTTCTTTTCGCATATATAACTCATTGGCATTTAACTCATCATCGTCGTTATAAATGAAGAGATCTGTTTTCTGCTCCTCATAGTCAACGCACATAAGGCAATAAGCTTCGCTGCTAAAGTCGCCATCTGTTGCCACAACGCTGACGGAGCCGGAGCAGGCTGCAAGGCGATCTAGAAAACCAAGTTTGCTGTTAAGTTCGAGTATCTCCTTGCGCAAATCATTGACTGTAGACGGAACGCCAGGGACAAGATCGGCGCCCTCCATCAAGGAAAACACGTTGGAGATCAAAGCGAAGAAACGCGTCTCGTCAGCTGATCCTCTGTCAAATTTAAGTCCGCTTCCGCATATAACATCATACGTTTCAAGGGCTGTGGCCCATTCGTGCTGCAACCTCGTGCGTATTTGCAGCTCACAATATAAGCCTTTTAAACCTGCCCGTTTCGAGTCATGCTGAGCAATTACGTGCAAGCTGCGATAACCATCTGTCTTTGGATGATGAATGTAGTCTTTGACCATTGAAGGTTTTTCACTGCGCAAGGCGGATTCAAGGTCTCTTTTAATAGCAAAGACACACTCATTGTCCTTTATAATGGCTCTGCAGCCCGCAATGTCGTGCATTTGATTTAAATTTATGTGTAATCGAGGTCTATTTAGCTTGCTGACAATCGTATCGTACCTTTTCAGTCGGCTTACACACAGCGCGTCGGGGTCCTCACGTAGGGCGGATTCCTTAAGAAGAGCGTGATAATAATCGAGAACTACACGATGGGCTTCTCTCCATTCAGAAACAATGGGCCTAGTTCCTCTTGGGTGGCATCAGGATTGCTGAGCACCTTGCCGGCTTGCTTTGCCTGATTCTTTGTTAGAGAGCGTGTTGTATTCATCTAAACGGATTGAAAAATGGGATTGTGGCATGTGGCAGACGAATAAAAGGTCTTAATTGCCTCTTTAGAAATCACGTTAGAGCAGCGCTCTCCATCACCGATATCGCCCCTGGCATCAATCCAAGGGCGCTCCTGATGAGTGAGATTACTTAAAGCATTACCGTCATACTCGCCCAAGACAGCAAGAACAGCATCAATCGACTTTCGTTCTATTTGGCTCAATGACGCGGCCTGATCGGAGGAGCCCAGCTCTCCTGGCCCAACTATAAAGCGGCCACGGTGCAAGTAAAACAGCTCGGGGCAAACTGGACCATTGGCCCAAGCTTGAAAATCACTTTCAAACAAAGGCGTACTATAAACTGCAAGGGAATAAGCCTGAGAATAGAAAGCGAGCTTCTGCAGCTTCATCGTGGAGACAAACCCAAGTCTCTTCAAGATGTAGTTAGCAACTGCTTTGATTGAAGTCATCGACGTCTCCTTTCGATTCGCTGCACGGTCCCCGTCACTGATGATGAATTGTATAGTATGGCTTAATTGCTCTTAATAGCAAGATTGGGTAGTAGCGGGGGCGATCCTGCGCGCAAACAGCCCATGGCTGCCCTGCAGGTTCTCGTGTGTTGTAGCCAAATATAATAATAGGGGCATCACCTTAAGATGATGCCCCTCAAATGGCGCAGGTCATAGCACCCGAAGTTGCTAATCTCTCTTGAACAAATCCCTCGAGTACACCTTGTCTGCAACATCGGCCAAATCGTCGCTCCAACGGTTAGCCACAATCACATCGCACTTGGCCTTGAACTTGTCCAGGTCGTGCGTTACCTCGGACCCGAAGAACTCCGGCGCGTCCAGCGTGGGCTCGTAGACCACCACAGGTACGCCCTTGGCCTTCACGCGCTTCATGACACCCTGGATGGAGCTCGCGCGGAAGTTGTCGGAGTTGGACTTCATCGTCAGGCGGTACACGCCCACGACCGGCTTCGGCTTGCCCTCGTACACGCGGTCCCACACCATCTGCAGCACCTCGTCTGCCACGAAGTCCTTGCGGGTGCGGTTGGCATCCACGATGGCCTCGATCAGGTTCTGGGGCACGCCCCTGTAGTTGGCCAGCAGCTGCTTGGTGTCCTTGGGCAGGCAGTAGCCGCCGTAGCCGAAGCTGGGGTTGTTGTAGTGGCTGCCGATGCGCGGCTCCAGGCACACGCCGTCGATGACGTCACGGGTGTTGAGGCCTCGCACCTCGCAGTAGGTGTCGAGCTCGTTGAAGTAGGCGACGCGGAGGATCGGGTAGGTGTTGACTCTTTAATATAACCAGCGGTTAATCAATATTAAATTGGTCAATTTCGAACCTAGTGTAGTCGTCCACATCATTCGAAAAGTGTTTAAGCCTAGTTCCAATCCTGATATTTCCATATTGATCAAGACCAATTTCATTAAGCAAATTGTTCTCTTTTAGCATGTTGATTAAGGATAAAGGAACTCCAGCCTGAATTAACTCAACGCCTTCCTTGTCGGACGTCCCGTATAAGAACATGTAGTACTGCTTTTGATCGATATGACCCGTCTTATATAGAACGCGAACGAATCTAGACAAAGTGAACCCAAGATAATCGTCCTCCGTCTTATATTTAGCAAGGAAAAGTGCAGGCAGCTCGGAATTATTTTTTTGCCTTATGTCAACATAACTTCCTTCGCCATCGGCAAGGCCTTGGTAATTGACCTCTCCAAAACTACGGCCAACATAGAGGAAGCTGGGTGCGGACTCAGCCTTCTTTTTCCATAATGAAATGTCGGAAGCGAGTCGTTGACTAAGTGATTTCGATGACTTGCTCTCAAGATAACTTTGGTAAAAAGGTAACTGCCTGCGCAGTTTACTAACCCTGAGATATGAATTAGAGAAAACAAGACCATCGTCAATGAAATACCTGCATATTAATTCGAGTACGCTATTATCTGCACATGCTTCAAATGTGGTGAGTCTCCGGGCAATCTCAACTTTTGCAATCTCCCAGTTTTCATACATAGAACGCAGGCCGGAACGATCTAACAAAACACCGAGATCAGTATCAGATTGATTGCAGCTTTGAATCAAGCTATCTTCAAAGACAAGACGCTTTCGCTCATTGTCACTCAATGGCTTACCTTTAGATTTTTTAATTCGCGGGTTGTCATCGCGGTCCTTAAAACCAACACTATGCAATTCCGAGATGGCATTTTTCATGGCCGGTCTCGAGCCAGTCCATTTTGATTCAGCAAATATAACCTGAGGGCTAAGCATTTTAAGATGAGGGGTGTCTCCAAAAACGTAATTTAAACGTGATGCGCGACCAATTAAATTAATTAGGGCTGCACGCCTTTTTGTTCGTAAACTGAGAATAAATACCGAGTCAAATGGAAGATTAATACCTTCCATGATGACTTCATTTGCAAATATATATCGAATTGATTCCAACTTCGCAGCACGGTCAAGCAAATAGTTTTTGATTCCGTCCGGCATCTGCCCGTGCAGGTATACAATACCGCGCCGCAGACACAATATTTCATCGTATAGAGGACTCACATGTTCGGTCAGGGCACAAATAACCCTATCGAGGTCGGGGGCGACTCGGTTATCGGGCAGACTGTTCGCTAAGTCCAAGGCCGCCTCACGGACCTTTCTGGGGGAAGACAAGAACACAAGATTTTTAGCAGTTGCCCTATTCGTCAGGCAATCCCAGGTGCCGTTAAAAGAAGAATGCTGGCAAAAGCTGTTGAAAAACCTGTTGTAGGCCTGCAAGATCCCCTTGCTGTCGAGCAGATAATAACGAGGCTCTTTCATACTTTTGCTGACTTTACATCCCTCAACCTCAAAGCCTGAAATGGCGGACAACAGGTTAATATCGTCGATAACAGGACTAAAGTAGTAGAACCTTGTCGAGGGATCGCGGAGTTTAGACTCACGGATGAGGCGTGAAATTAACAAAGCGCGATTGTCGGGCTCAAAAGCGTTGTGTGCTTCGTCTACAAACACACTCGAAAATGATAAGGTCGGATTCGCTTCCAATAAACGTATGGCCCTTTCCTGAGTGAGGATGGCGATGAACGAATTCTCACGCTGGTACATTTCGTCATGAGTAATTACTTTTGTTCTAGGATGGCGCTTAAATACATCATCGCGTGTTTGGGCGAGAAGTGATTTTGTCGGCACAATTACACAAGGTCGGGATCCGCTTTTATCATCCAGTACAGCATCAACCAAGCGCTCAGTCTTACCAAACGAGGTCGGTGCAATATAGGCGAACCCTTCCCCCGAGTATGAAGAGAAAGAGCTGTCGGATAACTTCTGCTCGAGAGTAAGCGTCACACCTTTGGTAAAGTTCTTTTCGATTTCATCTAGAGCAATAAGATCACTCAGAGTATTGAAGCGCCCTTCATCGATATCAACAATCGATTTGGCTACTGGGTATAGACCCAATTCAAATGAAAGATCGTACAGGGGCCTGTAATCACCCGTACCCAACGAATAATTCAGAATAATCCAGTATGCAAACTCGAGACTTCTTGTTCGATTCTTGTCTTTAAGCCCGTACCTTAACAAAGCAATTGCGGCAGAAAGAAGAAACGTTGACTCTCTATTCGTGAGCTCCTTACCTAAAAGTAGCTTATTGACCACCAACTTAAATGCATTGTTGTTCTTTAATTTTGTAATGGAGCTAGCGTCGCTCATCTGTGTACTCCAAGTTCAAATATCGAAGAAAACCAACTAATGCCAAATGTGAGACACAAACTATGTGTATGGCCGAGTAGCTCTGTTTTCCGAAAAACTGTGATACGTCAATCGATAGTTTTTCAACTTCTTCGATAGTCAGAACACGGTCAATAAAAACAGTGCCGCAAGGGATCATGTTAAATTCGTCGGCACTATGGACACGACCGAGAGTAAAATCGTCCGAAAGCATTCTGATTTGTTTAAGAATGGATCCTTCAGCACCAGCTACTATAGCGTGATTTCGAGCATTATCCCAAGGGTCATTTCCCTCAAAATCGTTAATCTTGTCACAGAGATCCTTATAAGCTTCTTTAGCTTTGCTAAGGTGAGTTGTATTTCCAAAAATTGACGACTTGCTCTCCATCAACCAGTATTCATCATCTTTTAAATAGAAACCGTCAAATCCTTTTTTGATCGAACCCTCTTCAAGATTTGATCCAAGACAAGCCTGCTGATAGCCGTTGTGTCCCAAATAAGCATGCAAGAAAATCTCAGCACAAGAACCGCAAACTAAACGGCGATTATTTAGTTTTGATTCAAAGTATTTCGAGATTTTCGTCTTTGTTACTTCTAGAGAACGTGGGTCTTTAGGCCCAAGCCAAATAAAGGGTAGGCATTGATTTAGACATTCATCGAAGTCGTCATTTTCGATGACGTTAAAATACGTTAGGTGAATTCGATCGGATAGCTCCTTTTCAATAACTCCTGTAAATAGCATCCGATGATCACCTGCCCTAGTTTATTTTAATCAATGGATTGTTTTGTTACTTCAGGAACCTCATACAATTAGCCTAGAATTCAAATCTAATAAACAATGAATCGCCGCCTATCATCTTGATGGAAATAGGCAGCGGTTCATTAATGAATGTCAGGTTATTAAGGCCGGCTAATTCTCAAAAGAAAGCTTAGAACCTCCTCACACCATCTTGTCCACGACGCCGGTGTAGCTCTGGATGATCTTTACCACCTTGGTGGACACGGTCTCGTCGGCTTAGTCGGGAACGGGCGCCTCGGGAAGCGACCCCTCCGCGTCGAGCTCGACGGCGGTGTGGACGGCCTGGAGCAGTCCCCTCTCGGAGATGCCGGCAAGCGTGAAGCATGCCTTGTCCAGGGCCTCCGGGCGCTCGGTGGAGGTGCGGATGCACACCGCCGGGAACGGGCGGTCGATGCTCGCGAAGAAGCTCGACTCCTCGGGCAGGGTGCCGGAGTCAGAAACTACCGCGAAGGCGTTCATCTGCAGGCAGTTGTAGTCGTGGAAGCCCATGGGCTCGTGCATGCGCACGCGCGGGTCCAGTTTGAAGCCGGTGGCCTCCAGGCGCTTGCGGGAGCGCGGGTGGCAGGAGTACAGGATCGGCATGTCGTATCTCTCGGCGAGCGCGTTGATGGCGGTGAACAGGCTCGTGAAGTTCGCCTCGGTGTCGATGTTCTCCTCGCGGTGAGCGGAGAGCAGCATGTACTTCTTCGGCTCAAGGCCGAGCTCCTCGAGGACGCTCGAGGCCTCGATCTTTTCCAGGTTGGCGCGCAGGACCTCAGCCATAGGAGAGCCTGTGACGTAGGTGCGCTCCGGCGCGCAGCCGGTGTCCTTGAGATATCGGCGGGCGTGCTCGGAGTAGGCCATGTTCACGTCCGAGATCACGTCGACGATGCGGCGGTTGGTCTCCTCGGGCAGGCACTCGTCCTTGCAGCGGTTGCCGGCCTCCATGTGGAAGATGGGGATGTGCAGGCGCTTGGCCGCGATGGCCGACAGGCAGCTGTTGGAGTCGCCCAGAATCAGCAGCGCGTCGGGCTGGACCTGCACCATGAGCTTGTAGCTCGCGGCGATGATGTTGCCCACGGTCTCGCCCAGGTCGGCGCCAACGGCGTCCAGGTAGACGTCCGGGTCGTCCAGCGACAGGTCGCGGAAGAAGATGCCGTTGAGCGTGTAGTCGTAGTTCTGCCCGGTGTGCGCCAGCAGGCAGTCGAAGTGGCGGCAGCACTTCTTTATGACCTCGGAGAGGCGGATCACCTCCGGGCGGGTGCCCACGATGATCAGAAGCTTCAGGCGACCGTCGTCCTTGAATTCGATATCGGAATAGTCCTTGCCCATGCGGCTAGACCTCCTCGTAGTAGGTGTCGGGGTTCTCGGGGTCGAAGGGCTCGTTGGCCCACATGACCGTCACGAGGTCCTCGGTGTCGGACAGGTTGGTGATGGAGTGCGTGTAGCCGGGGATCATCTCCACGGCGCGCATGTCGGAACCGGAGACGGTGTACTCGTCGACGGGGAACGGGTTGCCCTCGGCGTCCTCCCCCACCTTCCTCAGCTTGATGGAGGCGGTGCCGGAGACCACCAGGAACCTCTCCCACTTGCTCATGTGCCAGTGGTTGCCCTTGGTGATGCCGGGCCTCGAGACGTTGATGGAGACCTGGCCGCGCTCCGGAGTGCGCAGGAACTCGGTGAACGAGCCGCGGCCGTCCACGTTGGGCCTGAGGCCGTAGGCGAAGTGCCCCGGCTCGTAGTAGGACAGGAATGTGCTCGAGAGCTTCTTGGAGAAGGACCCCTCGGTGAGGTCGGGCACCGAGAGCGTCTCGCGGCTGTCGCGGAAGCTGTCGAGCAGGTAGACGATCTCGCCCAGCGTCTTCACGTCGGTCACGGGGACGTAGCAGAAACCATCACCGTCCACGCGCTCCAGCCCATCGTATCCGCAGCGGTGCTCCCGCCCCAGCAGCGCGCCCAGCATCTCGTCGACCAGGTCATCGATATGGAGGAGCTCCAGCTCCACGGAAGGGTCGTTGACGGTATAGGGGCGGCCGTTGGCGATGGCGTCGCAGAAGGTCGCCACGGCGGAGTTGTAGCGCGGGCGGCACCACTTGCCGTAGAGGTTCGGGAAGCGGTAGATGAGCACGGGGGCGCCGGTGCGCTCCGAGTACCCCCGGAACAGACCCTCCCCCGCGAGCTTCGACTCGCCGTAGACCGAGCCCTCGAAGCGGCCGGACAGGCTCGCCTGCGCGGAGCTGGAGAGCATGACGGGGCAATTGTTGCTGTGGCGCTCGAGCGTCTCGTTATGATGCGTCCCTAACAATTGCCCACTTGCACAGACATGATTGGACAAGTTGGGGCCTGGGGTGCACGGTGGCCGCCGCTGGGCGTTTGGTTGGCGTTTTGTTGCACAACTTTTGGGTTAGGGTGTGCCATTGGGAACTGGAGTTGATGGCAGGCTGCCGTCGCGCGACAAAAAACGCGCCGCCGGAGTTCTCCGACGGCGCGTGACTTTGTGGTGGGCGTTACAAGATTTGAACTTGTGACCTCTTCCGTGTCAGGGAAGCGCTCTCCCCCTGAGCTAAACGCCCGAAGCTTGGTGACTCGCTGCTGGGGTTGCAGCAAGGGATAGAATAACCCAACGGCGTCCGCCAAGGCAAGAAGTTTTTTCTACTTCTTTTTGGCGGCGGCCTTGCCGGCGGCGATCTTTGCGGCAACGTCAACCTTGGCGGAGCCTGTGCCGGAGACCGAGGTCCTTCTCGCCTTTGGCTTGGCTGCCGCGCTGGCGCTGGCGCTGGCACCGCCCGACTTTGCCTTGGGCCTGATGGTCACGCCGCCGGAGGCCTTGCGAGCGCCCGTGCCCCTGAGGCTGCCTGTCTCCACAAACCCGTTGATGCGGCCGGTGATGCCGCCCCACAGGGCGTCCCAGCGCCTGCGGATGCTCACGCCGCCGTTGGAGCGCATGCCCATGCAGGGCGCAGCGATAAGGACCGGCAGCAGGTACTCGACGGCACGCCAGATGACGAAGCCCGCCGCCAGGTGCTGGCCGAACATGTCGCGGAACAGGTAGGCAAAACCCACCTCGGCTCCGCCCGTGCCGCCGGGAAGCGGGATGGCGTTGATGAGCAGCTCCAGCATGGAGCCGCTGGCCAGGCAGACGATGAGGTCGGCGGGCTCCCCAAAGGCCCTCAGCACAAAGAACGGCAAGGCGTACATGCAGCCGAGCTGCAGGAGGGTGACCGCCTCGGTGGCAAGCATCTCGCCAACGTTTCCGCAGGCAGAGCGGAAGGCGCCGGCAAACTCCATGACCTGGGTGTTGACCATCTCGTAGTACTTGTTGTACTTCTCCTCAGAGAGCCAGCCGTGGCGGTTGGCAAAGCGCAGGGCCCAGTTGCCAATGGCCATGACGGGCTTGGGGAACAGGCACAGGAAGAGCACGGCGCCCACCTGGACCACCTTGAAGCCAAAGAGGAAGAGGCCGATGAGCGTGACGTCGCCAAACTGCTCGTAGAAGTAGTCGCCGCAGAACAGCAGCATGATGGCCGCAAACACGCCCTCACCGGCCTCGTAGAGCACAAAGCGCGTGAAGTTGAGGGCGCTGGCCTGGCCCACGGAGAGCCCGGCGCGCGTGAGGCGGTAGATCTGTGCCGGGGGTGCCGCCGCGCCGTTGGGCGTGAGGCGCATGAAGAAGACGCCGGAGGCCTCCACGCTCATGAGGTCGCGGATGCCCACCGGGGAGTCCGGGTCAGCGATGACGGAGAGCACGTAGGCCAGCACGCCAAAGACGTAGTAGAAGAGGAAGCAGACGACGCCCGCGGTGACCCAGCCCAAGTCGACGCCGGCAAGCGAGGTCACAAACTCGTCAAACTGGCCCGAGAAGACCAGGTACGCCACGTAGGCAACCACCACGAAGGCGAGAAACACCAGGCTCTTGCGCACCTGGCCCATGGACTCGCGGTCAGCCGCGGCGTCCTCTGCGGCCGCCTTGGTGGAGCGGGCACCGCTGACCTTGAGCTTGACCTTCTTCTTGGGCTCCTCGGCCACGCCGCCTCCTTTGGTAGTCCCTTGCGCGCAGGGCGCCTAACTCTCCCATGATACCCCCGGCTGGGCTTGGGCCGTCGGCTGGGAGCGGCGCGGCGGAAAGTTGACAAAGGGACTGTCTCTTTGTCAACTCTTAGAGACGATGCCGCCGCCCAGGCAGGTGAGACCGTCGTAGATGACGGCGGACTGGCCGGGGGCGACGCGGCGCTGGGGTTCCGCAAAGGTCAGGTGTGCGGTGCGGCCGTCCGGGTCGGGCTCCACCCGTACGGGCGTGAGGGGACCGGTGTGGCGGGTGCGCACGAGGTACTCCCCCGCCGCGGGCGCCGAGCCGCCAATCCACATGGCATCAGTCAGATCGACCTCCGCCGAGAAGAGTGCGGGGCTCTGGTGGTCCGCCGTGACGTAGACCACGTTCTTCTCCACGTCCGTCGAGACCACGTAACGGGCGGGACCTCCGCCCAGGTCAAGGCCCTTTCGCTGGCCCACGGTGAAGAGGAAGGCGCCATCGTGGTGGCCCAGGACGCGCCCGGTCTCCCACTCAACGACGTCTCCCGCGCGGCGCTCGAGCGTGTCAAGCAGGAAGGTCCTGATGCCCACCGGCCCCACAAAGCAGATGCCGTCGGAGTCGGGCTTTGCCTCCACGCCCAAGCCGCGCTCTGCGCACATGCGGCGAACCTCGGCCTTGCTGGCGATGTCTCCCACGGGGAAGAGCGTGCGTGCCAGGACGTCTGCGCCCACGCGCCACAGGAAGTAGGTCTGGTCCTTGTGCTCGTCGGCCGCTCGCATGAGACGGACGGCGGCGCTCGCACCCGCGGCGTCGTCCGGGGCGTCGAGAAGGGCGTCCTTCTCGCCGGCGCCAAGCGCCACGCGCGCGTAGTGGCCCGTCGCCACAAGGTCTGCGCCCGCGGCAAAGGCACGGTCCGCAAAGGTACCGAACTTGACGGTCTGGTTGCACATGACGTCCGGGTTGGGCGTGTAGCCGCGCGCGTAGGCATCCACGAGGTAGTCCACGACGGTGGCCTTGTACTCGGCCTCGCAGTCCCAGACCTCCAGGTCGATGCCCAGGGTCACGGCCACGCGTTCGGCGTCGGCCAGGTCGTCGGCCCAGGCGCACTTGAATCCGGGCAGGTCTCGCGACCAGTTGCGCATGTAGACGGCCGTCACGTCATAGCCCCGCTCCACCAGAAGCGCGCAGGCAAGCGCCGAGTCCACGCCGCCGGAAAGCCCGGCAAACACCCTCTTGCCCATCAGCGGGCACCTCCCATGAGCTGGGCGGCATTGGCAGCCGCCGCCTCGTCGGACAATCCCAGGCGCCCCATCTCGGCACGCACCGCACGGGTCACGGCAGCCACGGCAAAGTCCACCTCGGCCTCGGTCGTGGGCCGCCCGAGCGTCATGCGAAGGCTGCCCTCGGCAACCTCGGCGGGCATGCCAATGGCCTGGAGCACGTGCGAGACGCGCATCTTGCTCGCGGCGCAGGCAGATCCCGTGCCCACGCTCACGCCCTCGCGCTCCAGGCCGATGACCAGGCGGCGTGCCTGCAGCCCTGGGAAGCTCACGTGCAGAAGCCCCGGCAGACGCAACTTTGCCTTCCTGGGGCCCGACACCACCATCCAGGGAAGCTCGGCGAGAAGCCCCTGCTCCAGGCGGGCCCTCAGACCGGCCAGGCGCCGGGCCTCCTTGCGCCTGCACGCACACGCGAGCTCGAGCGCTCGTGCGAAGCCGATGATGCCCGGCACGTTCTCGGTCCCGGAGCGCAGGCCGCCCTCCTGGCCGCCTCCGAGCACGAGCGGCCGCAGGGCCACGTCGTCTGAGGCCCACAGGAGCCCCACCTGCTTGGGCCCGCCGATCTTTGCGGCGGACAGCGTCAGCAGGTCGCAGCCGAGCGACCCCACGTCAACGGTGAGGCAGCTCGCCGCCTGGGAGGCGTCCACGTGCAGATGGAGCGGGGTGAGGTCCCCTGCGGCAAGACGGGCATCCCGCACCTGGGAGACCACGCGCGAGAGCTCGCGCACGGGCTGGACGCAGCCAATCTCCCCGTTTGCCAGGCTGACCGAGACGAGCTGCGTGGCGGGCCCGATGGCCGCGCGCACGTCCTCGGGGTCGATCAGGCCGTCGGGGCCCACGAACACGATGGCGTGCGGACGGGCCCCGGCGCACGCAAGGACGCTCTCGTGCTCGATGGCGTCGGTGACCACGTGGCCATCCGTCGCGGCAAAGGCCAGGTTGTTGGCCTCGGTCGCGCCGGCCGTGAGGGTGACGTTGCCCGGGCGGGCGCCGATGCAGCGTGCCAGCGTGGCACGTGCCGCCTCCAGGTCCGCGCGGACAGAGCGAGCCTCGGCGTAGGGCGCAGACGGGTTGTAGAAGCGCCCCGTGAGGTAGGGGTACATGGCCTCCAGGACCTCGGGCTCAAGGGGCGTTGCGGCAGCATAGTCCAGGTAGGCCGAGGTCACGGGAGCCACGCTCTTCTCGCCACTCACTGGGCGGCCTCCGCGGGCTGGTCCTCCGGAGCGCCGCCGTCTATGACCATGTTCTGGAAGCGGCTTGAGATGAACTCGTCGGTGTAGTTGGTGTCGACCCACTGCTCGAAGGCGTTGGCCGCCGGCACGCCGGCATCGCGGGCGGTTTTGCGATCGAAGCAGACCAGAGTCATGGCGATGTCGGCCACCAGGTAGGCGGCCACGAGCGTGACAAAGAGCACCTGTCGCTTTGAGGTGGGCATGCCAATCTGGTAGAGGAGGCGCGGCATGACGCTGCGGGCCCAGACCAGGCCCAGGATGCCCCAGAAGAACAGGAACCGCCAGGCAACCCACTTGGTGATGTGGTCAGGCAGGAACTCGTAGGTCCATGAGGTGGCGTTGAAGAGCTCCTCCATGGCCCAGCCGGTCAGCTGCTCCAAACCGCCGCCGATGCAGGCCGCGGCGAGGAAGATCTTGAGGCCGCCCGCGCCGTGGCGGCGCAGTTGGAAGCACAGGACGGTGAGAAGGACCGCGCCGGTGCCGTAGAGCGGGCTGAAGGGGCCCCAGACCAGGCCGACACGGTTCTCGGTGAGGCCGGCCGTGAGGAGCATCCAGATCTCCTCGAGCAGAAGGCCTGCCATGCAGCCGACGAAGAAGATGATGATGACCTGGTACCAGCCAAGGTGCATGCGGTCGAGGTACTCGTCAACGGCCTCCCTGGAGGCGCGCCAGCGGGCGAAGACGCGCCCGAGGCCACGCGCGTCCTTGGCGCGGGCGAGCTCGCGCTCCAGGACGTCCTCGGAGCCCTCGAGCGCCTGCTCGGCACGGCTTACCTCGTAATGGCCGAGCTTCTCGCCCTGGGAGAGCCAGTCCCAGAAGTACATGACCACGCGAACGAAGCCCTGCACCACGGCAAGGAAGAACATGAGCGAGACGATGGCAAGAAACATGGGACCCTCCGAGACCCTCTGGCGGGCAGCAGAACCTAGCGTCACCCTTAACCTTACCCGCAAGCGGGCAGAGGTGTCGACCGTATGCAAAAAGGGCCGGTCACTCTAGATGACCGGCCCTTGTGCTCTCATGGAGCGGGCTACGGGGTTCGAACCCGCGACCTCCACCTTGGCAAGGTGGCGCGCTACCAACTGCGCTAAGCCCGCGACGCAAGGAGATACAATACGGGAATCCTTGCCTGAGCGCAAGCGTGAATCTCAACTTTTTTGAGAAAGTGGGTTTTGGGCCGCAAACACCGATGGCTTGGAACCCGCTACCTGCAAAACTCGCCTACGTTTGCGTCTTGTTTTGGAAGTGCCGAGTACGCCGCTTCTCACGCAAACCACCAACTGGGCAAACGCTGCGCAAACGGCGGCGATACACGCCGCCTTCGCAACAAGACGCAAACGTATCAGAGTTTGGTCGCAACGGCCCGCCACAGGGCGGCCTCAGACCTGCTGCACCGTCTCCCAGTCCACGAGGAGCTCGCGCCTGAGCCGCGATGCCGCCTTCTCCATGGCCTGCGTCCTCGCACGGAAGGGCACGCCGAGCATCCCGGAGAGCACCTTGGCAAAGGAGTTCAACCTGACAGGGTCCTTCAACTGGTCAAATGTGATCGGCAGAACGTCGATGCCCATTCCCTTGAGCGCGGCGGTCCGCTCCGAGTCAGAGAGGAAGCTGCCGGCGTTCTGATGGACGAGGATGCTCTGGCACTCCACGTCGACGGCCGCCTCCTCCCAGAAGAGGTCGCAATAGCAGCAGCTCCTCTGGGCAAGCGCTCGGCCGCCGACGTTGAGCGCCACCTTTCCGTTTGCCTCGAAGCCATCGAGCCCATAGCCGCCCATGCGCCGAGAGAAGCCCAGAAGGACCGCCACCTGAACCTCGAAGGGCGAGGCGGCACCAGCCTTGACCAGCGAGGCCGCCTGTGCAAGACGACTCGCTCCCCTCTTGAGGTCGCAGGCTTCGGCAAACGAGGCGAGCCTTTGGGGAGTCGTCAGTGCGGGCCTGCTCCACAGCGTGCCGAGCTGCTTGCCCGAGTCGACGAACGGGCGCCATCCGCCCACCGTGGGAATCGGCTTGTCCCTGTCGAGGATGTGCTGCAGGAAGGCCTTGATGTGCGCCGGCGGGCTAAAGACGGCAAAGGAGCCGCAGAGCTCCGAGGCGATCATGACGGTCCGGGCGAGGCTGCCTCTACCGGCGAGCTGGAGCGCCACAAGCTCCGGCGACGCAACGCTCACTTCGTCGTAGAGGTGAAGCTCCGAGCCAGAGGGTAGTTCGTGGCTCCAAAGCCGTGGCCTCAGGAGGGCCGACCCGTGGCACTTTGAGTGCCGCTTCACCAGAACGTCCACCGCGCCCTCGTGTCCGGCGGCAACAAGGGCAATGACGGGCAGCAGCTCCCTTGCCGCAGCGCCCATTGACCTCGTGTGAGCATTGGTTCTCAAGTAGAGCTTACAGAGGGGCAGCTCATCCACAACCTGGGCCCTCAGGGTTGCGACCTCGTCCACAGTCGCAATCTTACGCAGGATGGCATCATCCTCCTCCCCAGCGAGAAGAAGGTGCACTATCGGCGGAATTCGCCAATAGTCAAAAGCCGCTATGTCGCAGATTGTTGTCGCCATCCGCAGAAGTTACCACGCATGGGCCCTGACGGCAGCAACGCCGCGCGGGAGTCTGGCAAACGGCCCCAAAGCGCCCGGAGACGTCGTTGGAGGGCCACCTCACCACAAACTTGTCTACGTTTGCGTCTTAATTCGGACTCATCGAGTATTGGCCCAATCCGCCCATTCGCCAACTGGGCAAACGATGCCCGATCATGAGCGATACCCGGCATCTCCGATACAAGACGCAAACGTAGCCGAGTTTTGTCGGAACGAAGCTCCGCGGGCGGCCAGATCAAGCCCCCAGGCACAAGAAAAGGGCGCCTGCTACGCAGACGCCCTGAACTCTCTTGGAGGCGAAGCCCGGATTCGAACCGGGGGTGAGGGCTTTGCAGGCCCCTGCCTTACCACTTGGCCACTTCGCCATATGAAAAAGGCCGATCGAGACCGGCCTTGGTGCTCGCATGGAGCGGGCTACGGGGTTCGAACCCGCGACCTCCACCTTGGCAAGGTGGCGCGCTACCAACTGCGCTAAGCCCGCGTGCGCAAGGAGTAATATACGGAAACTCGGCCACCCGTGCAAGCAGAAATTTGGACTTCTTTGCAAAAAAGTGAGTTTCCACAGGTAGAAGCCGCAGAAAAAATCACCGTTCGGCCACGCTGTTAGAGAAGAGCTTCACCAGGTGCGTGACCGAACCCTCCCCCGTGCTCTTGGGGGAGATGCTCACCGAGTCCGCGAGCATGCGCATGAGCTTGATGCCACGCCCCCGCTCGGCGTCCGCCGCAGCCTCCGGGACCTCCTCGTCCGTTCCAAGCGAGAAGCCCCGCCCGCAGTCCGCGACGTCCACGACGACGCGGTCCGCATAGGCCGCAACCGTCACCAGCACGCCGCACGCACCGGCGTGGTCCACGGCGTTGCCAAGCGCCTCTCCCACGGCCAGCGTGAGGTCAAAGACCTCGTCGCCAGAGAGAGGGAGGTCCTCAAAGAGCCTTTCCACCTGCCCTCGGACCTGGGACATCTGCCCGACCCCAACACGCAACGTGCGCCTCCACTCGGGAAGCACCGAGGGATCAAGCTCGCTCGCACGCCGTCGCATACCCGCCCGCGAGACGGGCATGAAGTCAATCACGCGCATGAGCGCCAGGGCCTGGTAGGCGCGCGGCGCCACGTTGACGAGCGAGATGAGCCCACCGTTCTGGCGCATGTGCCTGAGCTCGCCGATGATGGCCCCCATGCCGGCGGAGTCCACGTAGCCGGCGTTGGCCATGTTGATCACCACGCGCCGGCATCCGCCCTCGATGAGCTCCTCAAGGGAGCGCTTGAGGGCCGGCGCCGCCAGGACGTCCAAGTCCCCGGGAACCGAAACGGTCACTATGTTGGCTTCTGTTCGCATGGGACGTTTATTCCCCCGCCGGGGCCGTCCTATGCCCTCATCGGCGTCACTCGTTGCCCTTCTTGGCCAGGCACTCGCCAAGCTCGTCAAAGCGCACGGCCACCATGGCCACGTCGTCGTCAAGCCGCTGTCCCGTGAAGGCGTCCAGCGTGGCCAGCAGACGGTCAAGAAAGCCCTCGAAGGGCTTGTCCGGGGCGGACTCGCGCATGAGCATGTCGCGCAGGCCCTGCTCACCAAAGAAGGCGCCGCTGGGGTCCCTGGCCTCGGTGGTGCCGTCGGTGTAGAGCATGAGGACGTCACCCTCGCCCACGCTCACCACGCCGTCCTGGTACGAGATGTCCGCGAACGCGCCAACCACGCCCGACTGCACGTCCAGCATTGAGATCTCCTGCGCCCCGGCGCGCACGAGCAGCGCGGGCGGGTGGCCGGCGGAGCAGTACGTGACGGTGCCCTCCCCAAGGTCGATGATGCCCACAAAGAGCGTGGCAAACGTCTCCAGGCGAGAAAAGCCCAGCAAGAAGTCGTTGAGAGAGCGCACCATGCGGGCGGGCGTCAGCCCCTCCCAGGCGTAGGCACCCAGCGCCGTCTTGACCGCGGCCGAGACCGAGGCGGCCTCGACGCCCTTGCCCGAGACGTCACCCATGATCACGCAAGCGCGGCGCTCCGGCAGGCGGATGAGGTCGTAGAAGTCCCCGCCGACGAAGGCCGCCGCGGTAGCCGAGGAGTAGAGCCCCTGGGCCGTCAGCCCCTCGACCTTCTGGAGCTCGTTTCTCATGCCGCCCTGCAGCGCCTGCGAGATGCGCTTGTCCTGCACGCGCTCGACCTCGCCCTGATAGAGGTCGCAGACGTCTTGGGCCAGCCGGAGGAGAAACCCGTGCTCGACCTCGTCGAGGGGCTCCTCGCCATCCGGGCGCAGCATCAGGAAGGCGCGCCTGGCCCCACCAAGGCGGCCCATGTCCACAAGGGCGCCCACGCAGGGCTCGCCCAGCTCGCGCAGCGTCTGGGCGAGAGGGCTTTCGGCCTCCACGTCGACCACGCGGGCCCCTTCCTCATGAGAGGTCATGTCGTCGCCCAGGGTCTCCGCCACCGGGATGGCCCGGCTTCCGCTCAGGGGAAGCTTCGCCACCACAATGCTCTGGTGCTCGTTCACGGCAAGAGGGACAAGGGCCGCCTCAAGGGCATCGGCGGCGTCCGTCAGCACGCCAAAGACGCGCTCCTCGACGCCCTCGTCGCCCAGGGCGCCCATGAGCTCCTCGCGCAGGTCCGTGCCAAGGGCGTCAAAGCTCTGGGCGCGCTCCGCACGCATGGCCGAGAGCGCACCCACGAGCTGCACGGAGAGGTAGTGCGCCACGGCATCCAGCAGCTTGGCGTCGTCCTCGCGCAGGGGCTGCAGGCGCTCCCAACCCACCTCGATCATGGCTATGGCGCGTCCGTCAAACCAGACGGGCACCACGATGAAGCTGGTCCATGGGGGCAGCCTCTTGCAGGAGATCCTCAGGACCTCGTGGGTCTCCTCGTTGACCACCTCGCGCATGGCCAGCCGGCCCTGGCGCAGCGCCTCGCCGGACGGGGGCAGGACGCGGATCCTCTGGGCCATGCCCGACCGGGCGGCCAGCGTCTCGAGCCCGCGGCCGTACTCCATGAAGCGCGGGACGCGGGAGGAGTCGACCCCCTCGGTGGCGCCGCGCAGGTGGAACCCGCCCACGTCGGCAATGTAGGCCAGGACGCCATCGGCCTCCATGGTCTCGCAGATCTCCTCGAGCGCGCGGCCAAACAGGGTGGAGACGTCCTCGTAGTCCAGCGTGTCCAGCACGATGTTCATGGCGCCGGCCAGGCGCTTGTTGGCGCGCCTGAGCTCGCCCACGGTACGGTCGATCTCGCGCTGCCCCGCCTCCAGCTCGCCGGCAAGGCGCGCCACAAGAAGGTAGGTCTCGCCAGGTGCGTGCACCGCGTCGCAGCGCACACGCAGGGCCGAGAGGTGCCCGCCGGCAGTGCGGCACAGCACCAGCGCCCCGGAGCCGTCCGTGGGGATGGGGAGGTCCTGCGCGCAGAAGCCCCCCTCGCCGGAGCCGCCCTCAAGCTGGAACAGCCCGCGGACGTCAGACCCCACAAGTCCCCCCTCAGGCGAGAAGAACAGCGCATCGGCCTCCTCGTTGGCAAGCAGCACCCGCCCGGCCCCGTCGAAGGCGACAACGGCGTCTCCGGTGAGCTGCAGAAGCCGCGCGAAGGCGCCCGAAAGGCTCGCCTCGCCAATCCCCGCCACGTGGCGCTTGCCAAGAGCCTTAGGCACGGGCCACCTCGTCGGGCTCGTAGAGGTCGGAGGCAGCAAGCAGGGCCAGGCCGCTCTCGCGCAGCTTGATCTCCAGGGGCTCCCCCGTGACCTTGATGATGTCCACCGTGCGCGAGTCCACGCAGCACGTGTAGGCGTACTCCACGTTGAGGTCGCAGGACGAGAGACGGTCAAGCAGGCTTCCCAGGGCGCCGGGCACGTTCTGGACCTCCACGGCCACCACGCGCGTGCACATGGCGTTGTAGCCCGCCTCGGCGAGAAGCTCGGCAGTGTGGCGGGGCCTGTCGCAGATGATGCGGATGATGCCAAAGTCCACGGTCTCGGCCACCATGAGGGCGTGAATCTGGATGCCCTTGTCGCCCAGAAGGCCACACATGGCGGCGAGCTTGCCGGGTCCGTCCGGAAGGCAGACGGTGAGCTGCTCGATCATTGGACGCTCCCCTCTCTTGGGAACTTGCTCCTGAGCGAATCATACGGCCGGACACGGCGCGCGGCCCCTTCCGTAACAATGATGACGCCACGGAACCGCATTGTTAATCATGACCACCCGCGCAGCGGGTGGTTTGCTCTTAGGGTATAACCCTAGGGCC